>JAMOMO010000487.1 GCA_027067035.1 Desulfobulbaceae bacterium | reverse complement strand
GGCACCAAACATCCCGGCAGTGATGAAAAAAGTCGCGGCAATGGAAGAGTTGGTGTAGGCCAGAAAGATCATGGACAGGGTCAAGCCGTTTAACCCTGCATAGCCAATAAAAAGCCCCGTCGCCGTTCCTGCCTGAATCTTATTAATTCTTGCAGAGAGATAAAAAACAAGCCCCAGTTCAGCAAAGAGTATGATCATAAATAAGGGCCCGGCAACCAGTTGTGCTGCAAGACCGCTTGATGCCATAAACCAGGCGACAACTCCGGTGATACCAAGGCCAATCGCCATCCAGTTAAAGACTTTCGCAAGAAAGACCGTAGATGCCTCCTGTTTTGCCTGACTCAGCGTTACCTGATTACTCACATGTTCCATAGTAAAACTCCTCTTTTAGTTTACGCAATAACACAAATACGCTACATATCCTGTTATGATATAACCATTCTAAATCAGCTTGCAAGAAAAAGCGGGTAGCTTCAGAGGAAAAGCATATATGAAGATTGCAATCAGTGGAAAAGGCGGGGTTGGCAAGACCACAATAATGGCCCTGCTGGCCGAAGAATTCAAGAAATCCGGGAAAGATGTGCTGGTCATTGACGCCGATCCCAGCCCTCATATGGCGGAAACCCTTGGGGTGGAAAATCCTGAAAAAATCCGTCCCATAGCAGAAATGACCAGGTTGCTGGTTGAACGATCCGGGAAAACCGAAGGCTCTCCCATGTACAATATGAACCCGGAGGTCAATGATCTCCTTGTTGACTTTATGGTGGAGCATAACGGAATGAAACTCATGGTACTCGGTGCCATCCAGACTGGAGACAAGGGTTGTGCATGCCCGGAGAACAATGTATTGCGACGCATGCTCACCAAACTCCTGCTCTCTAAAGATCAGGTGGTACTGCTCGACATGGAAGCCGGGGTGGAGCACCTTGGCCGGGGGACAATAGCAGGAATTGACCAGTTGCTGATCGTTGTTATTCCGTCAAAATCATCCATCCGCACGGCACAGAAGGTAAAAAAACTGGCAGAGGACGTCAAAATTCCACGCATCAGTTTTGTGGGAAATCTGGTGAGGGATGATGATGACAAAAGCTTTCTGGAAGATGGCCTGGGAGAGACTCCCATTGCTTTTTTTCCCGATTCAGACACCATCAGGAAGGCGGAACGTCAGGAGATCCCCATTGGCAGCCTTGATCAGGCAGCAGATGATGCTCCAGCCATTTTACTCAAAGGAATCAATCAGTAATTTACACAGCACCACGACCATCAAAAACCCGTTTGATGGTCTTAAAGATAATCTTGATATCTGTCCACAGAGAATAGTTAAGGATATACCAGTCATCCATTCCCACCCGTTCATCATAGCTGCTGCTGTCTGAGCGCCGTTCCACCTGCCATGGCCCGGTGATTCCGGGTTTCATGGAACAGTAGCGTCCGGCACTCTCTTTATAGAAATCAGTGAGTTCCTTGCCGACTATGGGTCTGGCACCGACCACACTCATCTCACCTTTCAAAACGTTGATAAACTGAGGAAGCTCGTCAAGACTGGTTTTTCGTAGAAATTTACCAAGTCGCGTAATCCGCGGATCCTTTTTCAGCTTGAAGCTGCTGTCCCACTCTTCACGAAGTGCCGGGTCCTCTTCAAGCATTTTTTCCAGGCGCTCTTCAGCATCAACCACCATGGACCGGAACTTCAGACATTCGAACTCCTTGCCGGCCGAGGTAATACGACGATGCCGATAAAAAACTGGTCCACCATCCTGCAGTTTTACCATCAAGGCAATGAGCAGCATGAGAGGGAAAATACAGGTGAGTACCATGGTGGAAAAAATCACATCAAAGCTTCTCTTCCACTCTGTGTTGGGATTGAAGTTTAAGACCAGAAGATTTCCAAGTGACTGCATCTCTGCATGATGCAGACCATAGACATAGAGGTCAGGTACGAGATAGATGCGGGCACCAAGAGAGCGACATTCACGAAGGATTGTAAAGATCTTCTTTTCTGCCCGCATGGGAAGGGCGATATAAACATAGTCGATATCATTGCTTTCAAGATATCCCGGAAGGGTCTTGATATCACCAAGGATGGTTTTACCCATCTCTTTGAGCTGATCGCTTTCCTCAACTTTATCATCAAAAAACCCTATCACATCAATTCCTGCCCAGGGAATGGTCTCAAGCTCTTTGGCCAGGGAGACGCCAAGCTCACCGGCACCGGCCACCACGGCATACCGGACATTTTTCCCCTGTGACCTGAAATGACGGAGAATCTTCCGGGCTGCAACATGCATTACAAAGAGCAGCACAGGTGTTGAAATGGACCAGATCAGGAAGACAACGCGGGAATAGGCATGGGAAATCTTAAAGATAAAGAAATAGAAGAGCAGCATCCCGACAACAGTGCCCCACGCACGGAGAATAACAAGAAATTCCTGAAAAAACTTCCAGCCTCGCCATGAGCGATACAGCTGGAAAGATTGAAATGTAATGAGACAGAGAACAGCGGTGATAATGGCGAATCTGGTATAATACGGAGTCCATGGAACCCGATACCAGAGGAGCAGCAACCACATATAACCGACAACAACGATGCAGTCGATGACATGCAGCAGTCTGGCCATAACAGAGCTCTGTTCTCTGAGATTTGTGGAAAGCATATTCATAAACGGTAAAACAACCTGTAGCTATCTGATATGTTAGTCTTTTGATTCCCGATGCCACCAGCTGGAATTCATACTGAGGCGCGGCAGCAAGCACCGGGGCAGGATATCATACTTGCTCCCAAGCTTATAGCCAATGAATTTTGTGAGGTTTCTGCAAAAAAAGAGGGGGAGAAGATGAATCTTTTTCTGCTGCAGAATAATTGCCAGCTCATACTGTATATACCGGAGCCCCTCGCCTTCGGCACGCCCGAAGGTGTCAGGGAGCCAGTGCTCAATGGCATGGAGTACTCCAATATCAAAAGATCGCCGAAAGTCCTCACCAAGCCCATAGTTATGGGAATGATAGACCTCTGCCCCTGCCACATAGGCCACTTTATAGCCCTTCTGAAGCAATCTTCCGGCGGTACAGGTATCTTCTCCAAATATAAGCTTCTCCGGAAAGAATGCCACCTCTTCCAGATATGTCTTTCTATATGCAGCACAGGAATTGGAGACAAAGGCGGTTTTCAAACCCAGTTGTTCTCTGTCTGCAAACTCTTTTACAGCTGAATGTTCAGGATAGTTAAAGCTCCTGAGGGCAGCAGCGGAGAGGGATGCATCGGGCAGCGGCAACTGTCTGCCATAACTGACTGCAACACTATCATCCTGCAGAAGCGGTGTTATCAGTTTTTCGATAAGATCACTGCCGGCCGGCACCGCATCCTGGGTAAAAAACAGCAGCAGCTCTCCCCGTGCCTTTTTCGCTGCCATACTTCTTGTGGCACCATGGTCAAAATCAGCCCTGTCCACTGGAATAACCCGTGCACCATACGCTTCTGCCACATTGCAGGTGTTATCATCGGACGCGGAATCAAGCACCAGGATTTCATCAGCTGTGACAGTCTGCTGCACAAGCTGCTGCAACAGCTCAGCAAAGGGCTCAGCACCATTCAAAGTTGGTATAATAACAGATATCAGCATCTGCTTCACATTTGTCATATCCCCTCTCACACCCGAAAAAAAACAACCAGAAGATATTTAACAAGCGCCCAGAGGATATATGGAGAAGGATGCTTTTTATACAAAAGAACCTCACTGCCTGCTGCAATTTTACGAAGCTCAAAAGACATTGCAGCACGTTCACCCTGCCATCCCCTGCAGTGGTACGCCACAAGATCCGGCTGATATACAATCTTCCAGCCCTGTTTCCCCAGCCGAAGACAGAGTTCAATGTCTTCCTTATAGAGGAAAAAATCCGGATCAAAAACAGGCCGCCCGGGAGTTCTCAAAGCAGACATCCTGCAGAACAGCAGGGCGCCGCACAGGGCAGGCATCTCCTCCATGGTATCATACTGATTTGTATCAATCTCGCCCTGTCCGCGATCATACCAGCGTCCATACCATTTCCTGGCAATGCCGGTTGAATCTATTCGACCATCGGGCCCACCGGATTCACAGTCATAGGCCAGTAATTTTGGCCCAAGTACTCCAATCGCTGAATCATTTTCACAGTAAGGGAGTGCACGCTGCACAAAATCAGGGGGCAGAAAGAGATCGGGATTGACAAAGAGCACAAAATCAACACTCTCTGCAAGAGAGTCAATTCCACAATTATTCGCCCGTGAAAAACCGATATTTTCTGCAAAAACAAGTTGAATCCGCGGGCGATTGTCGAAGACCTGCAGGTACCCTCTGTCAGAAGAACCGCTGTCCACCACAATGATTCGCTCCAACGGGTATTCCTGAGATTCAAGGCACTGCACACAATGCTCAAGTGTTGATCCGGAATCGTGAGACACGATTATGGCAGCCACTTTTGGCAACATATATCAGGTCAGGTTAAAGGAATAGACGTCTGTAAAGAGAAAAGAGGCGGTTACTTCTCCTCGCAGCATTTCGCCTTCGCATAATGGACTGAAGAACCTCATCCTCGGCATTTCGCATGATATGGCCAAGGACGCCTGCATCAACAGTTGCAAGGCCAAGGGTCTCTTTGCGTTTTGCAAGCATCCGGGGCATGATTTTCAGAAATCCAGCAATCCCCCTGCAGTACGCCGGAAACTGCTTTTTTTTAAGCACAAAACAGAGCCAGAAAAACTGGTATACACAGATCGCCGGAGCGAACCGGAAAAGAAGGACAAGCGGATAGTTTTTGATCAGTATACAGAAGTTATTTCTGGTGGACAGACGTACCGTAAACGGGTTGATCTTCGATCCCGTGGTGGCACTGCCGATATGATACACCCTGGCCTCAGGCACATACCAGCACTTTCTGCCGCGACTGTTGGCGCGCAGATTTAAATCAACATCTTCAAGATAGGCAAAAAAGTCCTCGTCAAAAGAGCCCAGATCAACAAAAAACTCCCTGCGATACAACGCTGCCCCGGCACAGGCACCAAACACCTGCCGTGGAGTGGAGTAACAGGGGGCGTCATGTTCCATGGTGCCCAGTCTGTAACCCACGCCACCACGCAGAAACGCCTCTCCAGCTCCATCGAGTCGGGAATGATCATGGTAATTGAGCATCTTGGCTGCAAAGAAATCATATTCCGGTTTCTCTTCAGCCACCCTCACAAGCTCTGCCAGACACTGAAGGTCCAGTTCCGTATCATTGTTGAGCAGAAAAACCAGGGGAGCGCTACTCCGTTCAATACCGGCATTGACAGCCACACTGAAACCACGGTTGTCTTCCCAGGCTATAAGCTCAACGTCAGGGAAATCCTGGCGCAGCAATTCCAGCGAGCCATCCGTTGAGCCGTTATCAACAATAATGACCCGAAAATCCTGAAAGCTCTGGCGCTGCAAGGAGGCAAGGCAGTCTTTGAGAAAGACTTTCCCGTTAAAATTGGGAATGACAATATCCAGCTGCATGGAGCTCAAATCGTTTTCGCTTCCTTAAATAGATCTGCAGAGAGTGCAGAAATTCCTGCAGACATCATTCATCTTCCGCACTGTTTCGGCCAATGATACGCCGTACATAATAGATCGGCTTATGCTGAGACTCATGATAGGTCCGCACCACCAGTTCTGCAAGAAGGCCCATGGTAACAAATTGTATTCCCATAAAAATCAGCAGTACCGCAAGGAGCAGCAATGGTCTGTCGGCAAGCCCGACTCCTGCAAAAAAGCGCTGCAGAGTCATGACAAACGCCATGAGCACACCCAGTCCACCTGATATCACCCCCACAGTCCCGAAGACATGCAGCGGCCGTGTGGCATAACTCAACAGAAATTTCACTGTCAGCAGATCCAGAACCACCCGAATGGTACGGGAGATCCCATACTTGGACGTTCCAAAACGACGCGCCCGATGGTTCACCTTCACTTCAGTAAAGGAGATCCCCATCCCGGAGGCAATGGCTGGAATAAAGCGATGCATTTCACCATAAAGGCGTATATTTTCCGTCACCTCTTTGCGAAAGGCCTTCAGGGTACAGCCGTAATCATGCAGCCCCACACCGGTGATCCAGGAAATCAGTTTATTGGCCATCATGGATGGCAGTTTCCGGGAAATAAAGGGGTCTTTCCGATCAAAGCGCCAGCCGGTAACCACGTCATAGCCGGCGTTCAGTTTTTCCACCATATTTGGTATATCATGAGGATCATTCTGTAAATCACCGTCCATTGTCACAATGATTTCTCCCCTGGCATGATCAAACCCCGCAGACATTGCCGCGGTCTGGCCAAAGTTACGTCTCAGTTCAATAACCACAACACGGTCATCTTTGGAGCTCAGTTCTTCAAGCACGGCAACAGAACGGTCACTGGAGCCATCATCAACACATATCAGCTCATAACTGTAACTGGTATTGTCTAACACCTCTTGTATCTCGGCGTAAAGAAGGGGAATATTCTCCTCTTCGTTATATATGGGGACAACTATCGAAAGATCCAAAACCACTCTCCTGTTTTGTCAGTAATCAGATGACTCAGCTCAGACATCATTTATAATGATTCGGTGGCCTACTATATACACAATTGAAGAAAAACAAAACCAGGTGGCGATAATTTCTTCATATTCATAACGGAAAACCGAGCTGACGGGAAAGTGATGAAAATTTTAAGGGAAAGCCATTCCAGCGGGAACTGTGGACCGGCTCACTTGCGGGGAGGGGAAACATGAGTCCGTGACAAAAATCCGGAAGCATCTCTCCTTGTTTCAGCAGATCAGCACCAGACATCGCCTGAGACACTGCTGTGACAAGTTTGTCTCGGGTGTATTATTGTGACATCCTGAGCCAGGATGGCCGGAGCTGAGCCTCCACGAACGGAATTCTGCAGTCCCCGGCGCACACACGGATTCAGGCAGTCATCTTTTACTCATAGCGCTGCCCCGGATATGGAATACTGTAGGTATACTCCTCTCCGTTTGTCATAAGGGCGGCAACGGTTATATTCTCCGGATAGTCACTCCCCGGTGAAGAGAAGCGGAAAAGAGGCCTGCCATCGTCATAATCACCAAGCCCGCGGCCCTGATCAAGGATTTCTCCATTACTGTCCAGTATCGATACCTCTGAGACACTTCCGGACATGGAGGAAGGCAGAAGCACCACCAGGTTTCCATCACTCTCAGAGACCGGTTTGTAGAGAAAACCGCCTCCAATGGTGGTATTTGTCACCTGACCTGACTCACCTGCCGCAGACGTGGCAGGAGCAATCCCTGAGTCCTGCTGATAACTCAGAGACATTTTCCCGGCATCTTTTTCGCCGGAATCAAAGGCGGCAAGCATTTCGCCAGACGATTCAAGAGCCATCTCCACCATGGACACGGCAATGGTGGAACCCAGAGAATCGTACAGAGCGTTGGGATTATCATCAAGCTGGGCTGCCTGAAATGACTGGGCATGAATTGATTCCGCCTCATCCATTGTCAGTACCCCCTGATCAACAAGATCACCAAGGGCGGCCCTTGCGGCATCTTCCACAGGGACATAGCCATTGGAATATGTCATCTCAGACATATGCTTTTCAAAGGAATCCTGATAACTCTCAACAGCATCACTGCCCTTCATCCCTTCAAGGCGTTCGGCAATGATGGTCGAAAACAACTGCTCTTCGTTAATCTCCTGACCTGTATCCTGGGGCAGGAAATCGCTGAGGATATCTGAAAAAGATGTTTGCGTTGCCTGACTGTTTTCCTCTGCTGACGAATCTGTTACAACTGCAGGATCCTCAGTTTCCTGTATATTCTCAAGAAAGGTCTGCCCGGGACCGGGTATTTGAATTTCTGAGGCCGTTGAACCTGCTAGCGGGGTAATACTCATGATACCTCCTCTCTGCTCCCTGTGAATAATCATTGTTCCGTAAATCGGACTTCCATTGTAGTGATTATCGACACATATCGGATAATTCTTTACCCGCAACAGTTTCGGACTGTGGTGAAAGCGAAAAATCGATTCCTCCTGAATCGGAGGAATCACAAGCCATGAAGGCTCAGAGAGACCCGGCAAAATCCTGAAGATCCTCCTTGAGGAGAGGTGTGATGTACAATGAGCCGTTATGGCTCAGATGATTGTCATCATAATACAGTATGGTTTCATCCTCACCAAATATGCTCTGAATATGAGGGCTCAGAGAGAAGTAATGGACAGCATCATATTTTCTGGCAAGCTGCTGAAAAAACTCTTTTCCCACAACAAGTCTATTATCACTGAAATCCCTGTCCAGATCACAGGATGCTGTTTCCTTATAGGGCAGGGAAAGCAATGTCACGTTGCGACTCAGACATTGCTGGGGAGATTCACGCAACACGGGAGTCTGCCCTAAAATAACAACTTTTTTCCCGGCATCCACCAGTGCGCGGATTGTGGCTGCAAAAGATTCTTTCAAAAGATCTTCAGCTGTTGTCGAGCGGTTGAGTACTTTCAGCCCTCTTTTATTAAGAAACATTGCCGGGTTGGAAAAATAAAATGACTGCCGTATGGAGATGAAAACGATTTTCACCTCAGGATCCTTAATAATTTCTGCGATATTTCGGTTATTACGTTTGGTGCAGGTCTTATACATGCTGTTCAAGGCATTCAAATCCTCCCCGGCAATGCCGTTATACAACAGGGGTGGACAGGCAGGCTGGGCAAACACTCCAAAACTATAGCCATTCTCTTCACTCCACTTCTGGACAGGAAGCGCATAATACCCGGCATGGGAATCTCCAAGCAGGACCACATCCCTGTGTACTGATTCAGAAAACTGTGCCATTTCAGTCATGGCGGTTGCAGAGTGAAGAAACTCTGTATTTTTGTCTGCATCAAAGCGCCACTGGGAATAACTGGAATAGTGGAGTCGCAGCGTTACAAGCAGGGTCACTAGAATGATTGCTCCCGCCAGCGCCAGCACTGCCCTGTTTTCTCGGCTCTCGTCAAGAAAAGAGGTATAGGCATGGAAAAGTACTCCCAGAAGAAGAAATATTCCGAAAATAACAGGGAAATCAAACCTGTTGCCAGGGGGCGGATGGAAGAGTATGAAAAAAGGATCATCTCCCCTGCTGCTCACCAGCAGACCATTGCCCTCATAGACCATTCTCTCCACATCAGCGGAGACAGCACCTGTCCTGTCTGCCAGGTGACGGAGATCAATCGTCTGCCCGACTTTGAAAAGGCCCCCTGCCACCACAAGATCATTAATCCTGATACTCCCCGGCCCTGTCAGGGGATCGACCCGGACACTCTTCAGGGTATTGAAGTCAGGGAGCTTGAATTCAAAATGGTACCTGTTTCTGGAAACTTTATGTGCATTGTCATAGGCAAGAGAATAGGAATTCTCATCCTCATAATTTCCGCCTTTCTTCTGCCAGTAGACAGCAATGTGCTCCCGTGCAGGATCGTTGACACTCTCCAGCAGCTCCACATCCATCTTCATAACCGTAACAGCAGGGTTTTCATCTATGAGAGTCGTACCTATAAACAGAAAGGTCAGCAGCAGCGGTAGTCCGATAAAGAGAGTCAGATTCACACAAAACCTGAATCCCGGTCCGCTGATGGAGCGCACTGCCGCCCGGATATGGAGCGGCCACCGGGGCAACGCTCCATATCTGAGGGGTCTTTCAACCACATAATATGAAAAAGCAGCCATGAACAGGCTTGTGCAGAAGATTCCGGCTCCGAGTGCAAAACTGAGTTCAGTTCCTGTCAGGGTCTTCACAAAAACGATGACAGGCCAATGCCACAGATAGAGCGAATAGGAGATTATTCCAATGGCCACAAAGGGTTTCCATGACAAAACCCGAAACAGAAAGCTCTCTTCCGAGCGGCCGCTGTAGAGCATCAGAACTGTACCAAGAACCGGCAGAACTGCATGGATCCCTGGAAACTGTGTTTTACTTTCAAGAAAAGCAAAACCTGCCATAACCAGTGCAAGGCCGGCTGCAGCAAGGAGGTTGATAAGAGTTCGGGATTTCAGCACTGGAAAATCTGTAACAGCCAGAACACCGCCGAAGGCAAGTTCCCAGGCCCTTGAATGCAGCATATAAAAGGCAACCTTGGGAGAGCTGACGCAGAGGAACTGACTGTAAAGAAGCGATACAAAGATGAGTCCTGTGAGAATATGGCCGGCCTTATCTTTCCAGAACCGGAATACCAGCATCAGAAAGAGCGGCCATATCAGATAAAACTGCTCTTCCACCCCGAGTGACCAGGTATGAAGGAGAGGAGAAGTCTCACTGGCGGCCTCAAAATAACCGACCTGTTGTACAAAAAGAAAATTCGCCGCCTGAAACACGGCATAGGGGAGTTCTTCAAAAAAAGTGGCGTACGCCTTCGGCTCAAAGGCGAGGACAGCCATCACCATACAGAACAACAGGGTGGTAAACAGGGCCGGAAAAATACGACGGACCCTGCGGGCATAGAACCGTGCCATGGAAAAATTTCCGGCATGAATCCCATCCACTATGATACGGGTAATGAGAAATCCTGAGATGACAAAAAAAACATCAACACCGGAAAATCCGCCCGGTACGATATTTTTGTTGATATGAAACAGGATAACACTGACGACGGCAAGGCAGCGCATGCCATCTATATCTGATCGATACTTCATTCCCTACTTCTCACAGAGCACTCACACTCTTTTCCCCAAAATACTGTATTTAATACAAATTCTATTGTGCTCCACGCTTTGCCGCACTTCGCCTCTGATACTTGCGCTTCTTCAGATAAAGACGTACTTTGATTAACGGAACAGCCAGCATGGATGTCAGAAACCCCATAAAAACAATACGGAAAGGTTTGAACTTTCCAGCACGCAACATGGCGGAAGAGAGCCGTTCGGTGATCCGCTCCTTCACGGTCACATCATCGGGTATAGCCCTGTCATACACCGGCACTTTCCTTCCGGCACGTCGCCAACGATCCACCCGTATGGGTACCAGCGACCCTTTGCGACGGGTCTGCATCTTATGAGTCTTGTAGCTGGGATCAGTTGTTACGTCGTGGATAACCAGATCTCCGGCTGCCGTTGCACTCTCAATCAGTTCATCCCCGACCTGGGTTCTCACCAGAATCCGGGAGTGTTCCTTGAACTTATATTCTCCGTTTTCATCACGTGTCCACGCATCACTGACCGAGATATCCGCAAATTCGCTGGAGCCGTCAAGGCAGGTCTGGCAGCGTTCAGGCATGTAGAGTGAGGTAAAATAGTTGTACGCACCATCCTTGTAGTTTGAATAGTGCAGCGGCCTGACACGGCCATCCCTCAATACGGCCTGCATCTGCCCCGGCCAGTCTCCACCACGGAACTTGAAATTCGTAATATCAGATCGTTTAATACCACGAACCAGCAGCATCTCGGAACTGAGATCCGGCTCCAGAGATCCGCCGCAAAAGAGACCGATGACGGTGGTTATTTTTGCCGCCAGCTCCGGATCATATTTTTGCAACTTGCGAAACGCATGAACCTGACAGGGGAGTATTGCGGCGGCAAACCTGCCGGGCCGTTCCCGCAGTTGTGACCAGAGAGAATTCACCGGAATGATGGAATACCTGGAGCCCTGACTCTCACGGAGTTCTTCAAAACTGGTGGCTATAAAGGGCTCACCAAGCCATGGCGTTGTATGGTTCATGCGGGTAACAAGACAGCCGTCAACCTGGCCTGTCCTGAGCAGATGATATAGCAGTCCGGTGACCACCCCGCCACCTGCGCCACCTTTTTTTATCCTTTCTTCAGTGCTGAACCCCACATAGGTGTTCTCAACCCAGCCGTCAAAGCCACGATCGGTAAATGGCTCTCCGAACACCTGTTCTGCCAGATCAGCGTACTGCACCTCCCCACCAGGACAAACGTCTCCACACAAACCGCAGGCCACACAGTTTCCGGCATTCAATGCAGGATAAAATTTCTCACCGACAACAATGGCATTACTGGGACAGACACCTACGCAGCTTCCGCAGCGGGCACAGAGCTCAGGTGCTGTAAAGGCGACACTGAGAAACGGCTGATCTTCTGTCACCGGGGAGTCACAAAGCGCCTGCATCCCCCGACGAGCCATATAATCCAGGCCTTTCTGATACTCAGCTGAACAATCAGGCATCACTCTTTTCCACCTTTACCAGTCGGCTGCCCCGAACTGTTGCAGGCTGTCCAAAGGCAATGGACCATTCAGGTATGTCAGCATTCACAAGGGAATGAGTCCCTATAACGGCACCCCGACCGATACGCGCTCCATCCATAATCATTGCATGAGAGCCAATCCAGACGTCGTCCTCCACCACCACACCACCTTTGGAAACAAACCCCTGTTGAATAATTGGGATATCAGTACGATCATAGGCATGATTACCACCGGCACACAAATAGGAATATGCGGCAACCAGTACATCTTTCCCCAGCACAAGCCTGCTGTCTGTGGCCAGAATACAGTTTGTTCCGATATCACTCCCCTCATCAATCACAATCTCAGCATTCCGGGCCCGCAAAACAGTATTTCTGGAAATAAGCGTTCCACTGGCAATGCTTATGGACCCTTTTTCGCCACGTGCATCAATGACCACATTGTCATCAATGGAAACATTGTTCCCGATGGTGATTTTCATTGCACCACGGAGCGTCACATTACGGCCGATTATCACATTTTTTCCAAAGGAGCGAAAGAGAAAGGGATAGAGTTTCTGACGAAACCAGTATCCCGGCATTCCGGGAAAATTACAGAACACACCGGTGATGATTTCATAAAGCAGCATTGCCCCAAGGCGCGGTTCCCCGATGGTAAGCCGGGCGTAGTGATGCCATGCGGCACCACTGCGATCCTTCAACTGCCGCTGTGTCTGTTGTTCAAAATGTTTTTCTTCAGACATATTCCTTGTGTGTGCTTCTGCTTCCTTGTCAAGCTGTACAGGACATTGAAAAGGGGTACTGGCACCATCCTTCCTGAAATCAACGTTCCGGTCACCGTGCAGACAAGATGACCGCTGTCATAAACTTTAGCATAAAAGACCAATAAACACCGCTTCAAATCACTGTTTTCGCCAAAAAAAGATACCTGACAGGCCAGTCTCCATGGAGTATCCGGCAGGCCTGCAGCAAAAAGTATGAAAACAGTCATTTATTCAGGAAATGGGAACGTCAGGGCATGGCAGGAGTTGTGGCGGGAAAAACTGACAGGAGCTGTTTCAGAAAAAACGCATCTCACTGGCCAGGGTTGAAAAAGGATAAAAAAAAACGGGTATAACAGCTCTTCCAGAAAAGCCGTTATACCCGTGTTACTCGTTACTTTTAATTGCTAAACAGCAGAAAACGCCTCAGCAATCACAAATCAATAATTAATATAACTTGTTTTTGAGTAACAGGCAGCAGATCCGATCACAGCCATGCCGCGGCCGGGAACATCAGACTGTTTGATGATGGTGTCACCACTCTCAAACCGGATACCATCATTGCTGGTTACTTCAACTGTTGCGCAACCTTCGATTACAACAGTGAACTGCTGAGGATACTCTGCCATTGTCTTGCTGTAATACCATGTTGGCCTGTTACCATTGAAACGGCCCCAGTAAACACCATACTCAGTACCAGAATCAGTGGTGGTGGGTTCAGCCTGGACTTCTCCACTTGTCACTGCATGGGCTGGAAGGGCACCGAATTCAACAACCGGACTTGTCCACTTGCTGGGGAGTGCACTGCAACCTGCAACGGCTATGGTTCCAACTGCCAGTTTCTTGAGCATTTTTCTTCTGTCGTTATTCGCCGGAGCGTTATTCACAGACTGCTCAGATACTGAAACCACTTCAGAACTGTTTTGGCCGGGGTCATGATTTTTTGTCATCAACATTCCTCGTTTTTTGTTTTTTTCGTAATTGGATATGGTCAATCCTTCTCCGGTAACATAGTATCATATGTTTATTCAAAATATTCAAGGTTTTTCGGAACAGTTTTTAACGAAAAAGGTTACCACTGCTGCTTTTGCGGTCAACAGATCAACCCGTGGCAGGAGGTTTTCTGTTTTTAAAACAGGCGGCAGAGTACACCTTTATCCAGCGCCAGATCGTCCTGGGATGATACAGGCAACGTGCCTTCCAGTAGTCGGCACCCTGCTGACAGCCATAGTACAGCTGGAGCCACCACTGGGGCGGCAAAAGCGTTTCCACCAATAAATCAAACATGTTACGCCAGTCAGTATCCCGTATCTTTCGTAATGGCCAGCCAGTAAATGGACGGCCAACTCCCCATGGCTTCCTGCTGAAATCAAAATCTGCTTTCCTCCTGACAGCAGACGGCAGAGGAGTCAGGAAGTGAAAACAGGCGATACTTGTCAAAAGAGTTGCCGACTCTTTCCGGATACCAGGCCAGTCCAGCTGTTTTGAATATTTCTCAATGAGACTGACAATATCAGCCACATGCATCAACCTGTACGGTTCATAGGTTAAAGGTGCCTGGAAGCCGTGCAGATATGCATAGTAGAGCGTATCTTCAAGCGAAAGGGTATGAACCGGTGTCCCGTCAACCATTATCTGCCGGGATGTCTGAAAGGATTTCTCAAAGGGCCACAGGGGATATTGAGGGTGAAAGGGCAGGAGATTATGATGGAGTTCTATGCCGACGGGAAGCCCGTCTATGATTTTTTCCAACGGGGTTAGATGATAATAATCATCGGGCACCGCATGGTCTGTCACAGAGCTGTAGCCCAGATCGATTAAAATTTCCTCGGCCCTGAATATATCCGCTTTTCTGATCAGCAGATCAACATCACGCATGGGCCGCAGCGCCACTTCATCATAAACAGAATTACACAGGGCAATGCCCTTCACCAGCATCACATCAATGCCTTCCCGGCCGCAGGCGGAAACGATTTCAAGGACGGCATTGTTTCTGCACTTATTCGATCGTCTGTTTCGGAGATACAGGCTCTGCAACATCCGCCTGCCGGACACGGGGACAGGAAAGTCGATATGGCGGAGGTGCCTGTAGAGTAATGATGCGACACCATGCTGTTCCGCCTTGTGGATAAGCCGGGTCCAGGAATGTTCGTCTGATGGATAAAGAGAAAGGGCAGTTTTCAACTGCTCATACATCAGCTCATGACCACTGTTGCGAGCACAAAGAGCCAGGATCTTTTCCACAGTTGACTATATCCAGCCTAATTCTTTATACAGAGTATTCATGGCCTCGGCAACGCCGTGAAATGAACCATAGGTAATCCGATAGGCTGGAGTGGCCCGCGCCATCCGTACCACCTGGCGGAAACCATGATCCTCCAGGTTCCTGCCGTTCACGTCACAGGTCATAAGGAGGGTGGAGATCTGGGCAGGGGAAAGCTTTTCAATACTCAAGGGGGAATCCGCCGTATATTTTGGAATCAATATCAGGGAAGGAGGGGCGGAGATCTTCTTGAACTCCGGATTCAAAAGACGATGGGGAATAATATACCCATACTGATCTCCCAGTGCAGCAGCGAGCAGATCTTCTGAAAACAACTCCCTTACAGCTTCAGCGGAACCAGATTTAATACAGAGCGGCCTGGTGAAGGAAAGTCGTGGAGCAGAGTCATCAAGGGGTATAAAATAAAGCTCATCTGTCAGATAGGAGCATCCGGCGGCAAGGAGGCAGGCGGTCATGCTGCTCTTTCCAAACCCGCTCTCTCCCGGCAGCAGAATAACTTTCCCCTCATGGGCAACAGCACCGGCATGGAAGGCAATACCCTGACTGTTGTCATTGAGCAGATTGTAGATCACCGCATCAAAGACAACAGCGGCGAACCGTACGTCCAGACAACCACCGAACGGATTTCCGCCGACACCGCTCAGTACATATTCGTCTTCGGCTTCACCTGCCGAAATCCACAGAAGTGTTTCCGATTCGATCGCCGCTTCCTCATGCAGGTCGGAAAACAGCAGGGACAGGAACTCATAAACTTCCCCGGACTCATATTCGATGGTGACATGCTGTCCTGCGAAGGTGACCGTGTAATGGGAGGGTGATTTCAAAATGTTGATGGCCGAAGCAGTTGGTATTAACGTAAAACAGCAATATTCTTTTCAAGTAAACGCCTGATGAGGGCTCTGACATCATCAGCAATCTGCGGGCTGTTCTCCGGATAGTTTTCAACAAGAATGTCGATCACCTCGGAAATGGATCGTTCTCCATCACACAGTTCCCAGATCAGCGCCCCGGTCTCATTGAGATAAAGAGAAGTGGCAAGCGTCGGATGGTAGACAGTTATTTCATCGTCTATTTTTTCAAGAAGATAGCCGGGTTCAAAGACTACTTTTTTCTGTATATCCATTGAGTTCTTTTCTATTCTCTGAATTTATGACGAAAATCTGACAAGAGACAACAGAGAGTGTTGATTATATCAATTTTCCTGTAAAAAGCAGCCTGTTCCTTCTTTCTTTGTTCCACTCTTCATCCACCCGGCAGGCGCGTCAGCGGTTTCCGCCACAGCCTGTCACCCGGCGCCGGAACACAAAGACGACAGTCAGCGATTCAGCAACATCCTGTCCAGTTCCTTGAGATTATTCACATAGTCATACAGGTCCACACTATTTGCCGTTGCCTTACTGTAGTGCGTGGTCCAGTCTTCCCCGGTAATAGAGTCATACATCAGCATATTCCCACTGCTGTCGATGCTGCCGTTAAACTGATGTCCGTAATCCAGAGTTGAGGATGTATTAATCTGTACGGCTGAACCGTTTTGTATGATGGTCGCGGAAATATTCTGATACCCGGCTGAACGAGTATCTTTAATATCCAGAAATCCCAGCCAGTTTGACCCGTTCAGATCCGGCCCGACAACAGGAGTTGACGGCGCCGATGGTGAAGAGGACCCGGATCCTGACGACCCGCCACCGGCCAATGCGGCCACTGCAATGGCTGCCAGCCCGATTGCCCCTCCGGCGTACAACATGGTCATGCCGTCTATGCCTTCGCCGTCATCGACCGTCACCGTGGGTTCACTCACCTCAAATGGCGGCTCTTCCAGGGAAGCGGCCTCAGTGGCACTGGTCTCAGTAGTCTCAGCCACCGGCTCTTTCTTCTGGTCATCAAGGAGAACACCTGCTTCCTCCTCAGTGTCCGGGGAAGCAACCTGCCCGGCAACAGAGATAAGCGATGTACTGCAAACGCTCAGGCTGACAATTACAAGGGAAAGCACCCCCTGTTTTAAAAGACGATCACATAGCTTTTCCATTTTAGCTCTCTCAAATACACTATGGTATCTTGAGAAATTAGCATTTTCGTTTCAACTCAATGCACCGCAAAAACAGCACAAATAGTTGAGACGAAAAAAATAATTTTGCAAGATGACCTTTATGTTTCTCCAAACCAGTAGCAGCGGTTATGCAACTAGACAGTCCGCAGTGCCTTGATCGGATCCATTTTAGCAGCCTGCACTGCCGGATAATACCCAAAGAAAACCCCTGTTACACAGGCCAGAACGAAAGGAACCGTCATGGACAGAACCGTTATCTCTATGGGCCAGCCAGCCAGGGTTTCTATGACAAAAACAGAGGCAAAACCACTGGCAACTCCCAGTATGCCACCACACATTGTGAGCAGAAAAGATTCTGCAAGAAACTGGTATGCAATATCCCTGCGGGTCGCTCCCACAGCCCTTCTGATTCCTATTTCACGTCTTCTTTCTGTGACAGTGGCCAGCATAATATTCATGATGCCGATACCACCGACCAGAAGAGACACAGCTGCGATAACAGACAGAACCAGATTGAACGTCTTTTGTGCGGCAAGGGCCTGGTCCAGCAGCTCCAACGGCACAATAACGTCATAATCCAGCACCCCCTGGTGATTATATTCCATCGCCCGGTGAATAAGCCTGGCGGCAGATTCCACATGTTCCCGACCATCCACTTCCAGGACAATGGAGGACAGCTCCGAGTACTGTGCTATCGAGGAACCGAATTTAGTCAAATTATGTGGGATATTCAAGGGTAAAAAAATCGTATCATTAAAGTTCTGATTTGTCACCTTTGCGCTTTTTGCGGGCTCCCGGCTGTCTTTTTTCAGAACCCCCACAATTGTGTAGAGAAGATCATCTATTCTGATGAGTCCACCGACACGACCCTCACGGCCCAGCCGCCCTGACAGTACTGCACCGATAACACAAACCTGGCGTTTCTCAAGGGAATCCCGCACAGTGATAAAGCGTCCGGAGCGCAGCGGAAGGCCGAGCAGTTCGCTGTAGTTTGGAGTGCATTTGAGGATATTTGGAGTAATGTCGATGCCGGTTCCCACCGGTGTCAGGGCCACTTTCTGTACTGCACCGACCTGGGTAATCATCGGGGAAAGGGAGGCAAGATAGTCCACATCAAAGAGCGAAAGACCATACGATTTTTTTCTCTGCACCTGTTTCTGCTGTTCTTGTGAGAGAAACTTGGCACTGACATAGATATTTTTCAGTCCCAGGCGTTCTATCCGGCTCAGCACCTCTTCTTTCGCACCCTCACCTGTGGATATCATGACCATGACAGCCATCACCCCGCACACAATACCGAGTACACTCAAAAGGGAGCGGAGCTTATGGATAAGAAGCGAACGGTAGGCAGTGATAACAAAAGTCAGACCCTGACGTATCATCTTACTGGAGGTATCCGTCAATCATATGAAGCGTTCGTTCCGAGACAGCGGCAACCTTTTCATCGTGGCTCACCAGTATTATGGCAGTGCCGGACCGGTGCAGTTCCTGAAACAGCTCAAGAATATGCCGACTGCTCCTGCTGTCAAGATTCCCGGTGGGTTCATCGGCCAGAATCAGTTTCGGGTTGACTGCAAGTGCCCGTGCAATGGCCACCCGCTGCATCTCTCCTCCAGACAACTCAAAAGGCCGATGTCTCCTGCGATGTGCAAGTCCCACCCGTTCTATGGCATTCTCTACCTGCTTCCGCATGGTTTCAGGATCACTGCTGTTATAGAGAAAAGGCAAGCTGACATTCTCCACTAAATCAAACTCCGGAAGGAGATCAAAGGTCTGAAAGACAAAGCCCAGCCAGTGGCCGCGAATCCAGGACCGCTCGTCATCAGACAGGCTCAGCATATCTTTCTTATTCAAGCGGTATGAACCCCGGTCAGGTGTGTCCAGGCCTCCAAGTATATGCAGCAGTGTTGACTTTCCGGACCCGGAAGTCCCCATTATGGAAACGAATTCACCTTTCTTCACAACAAGATCAACACCCTGAAGAACGGGTATGGTATTCCTGCCCAACTGGTAACTCTTGTATACCTTTTCAACTTCGAGCAGCATCTGCTACATTTCCTGCCGTGTCATGCTTACCTGCTCTCCTGCTTCAAGGCCTTCAGTGATTTCAGCAAATTCTATATTCTGCCGCCCCACTGTCACTGCTCTTTTTTCAAAACCGCCCCAATTTTTCTTCACATAACAAAAACTTCCCTGATCGTCTTCAAAAACGGCCTGAACAGGTATTGAAACGGCATCTTTGACATAATCCACCTGAATAGAAATACGGCATGTCATCCCCGGCCGGAGACGTCTGTCCTCTTCATTGACCTTAAATATAACCTGAAAATATTTTTCAAAGCTCTCCCTGGCATCATCTGCTGTTGCAAGGGAGCCGATGAACGTCAACTCTCCGCTAAGCTTTGAGTCGGGATAGGCATCCACCACAATTCGCCCCTGCTGCCCAAGCCGGATCTTATGGAGATCAACTTCCCGGGCCTTTGTCTTGATTATCATCCTGCTCACATCGGGAAGGTACAGAATGGGCTGATTCATAAACACCGAATCCCCTTCCCTCGGCTTTCGTTTCTCACCATTCCTGAATGTCTTGTAATGGATGACAATACCACTGAAAGGTGCTTTAATTTCAGTCTGGGCCAGTTTAAACTTTGCCTTTGCCAGAGCAGTCTTCTTGGTCTGCAGAACTCCTTTGACCTGTAGAAGGGATGCCTTCACCTTGGCCACTTTATACTTCCCACCCTGCTCGGTCTGCTGTAACAGCATCGATGCATTCTGTACCTTGGCGCGTCCGCTTTCAAGCAGGGCCGGCAGGACATGCTTCTGATAGGTCTCATATCGCTTCTTCACGGAAGCCAGTTCCCTCGTATAGGCCGCCACCTTTTCCCTGGTGGAGCTTATTTCAGAGGGATTCTCAAAGCCCTTTTCCTGAAATGACTCCAACTCCACAAGAAACGACTGATACCGTTTCAATTCCAGTTCGACCTTTTCCTTTTCCTCTTTCAGGACGGAAAGCTTTAAGGGTCCATCACCCTGCTGAAGACGCTGCAGTTCCAGCCTGGCAATATTTTCGGCGTAGCGGGCGCTGACAATTTCCCTTTTCACCTGATTTTTCTCAAACGCCACGACCTGCTGCGCCGCATTCACAGCTGCACCATAGCTTTCAACCTGAGACTCAAGTTCGGCCACCTCTTTTTCAAACAGTGCCCTGTCAAAACGAACGAGAACGGTTCCTTTTTCCACCCGTTCACCATCTTTTATCAGATAGATTATCTTCCCGTTTGCCCCCTCAATTCCCGAGGATATCATATGGGACTTTTCAGCGTCCAGCACCCCTATGATATTAAGATCAATGCTGAAATCACGTCTTTTCGCCTCAACCAGCAGCGGCTCCAGGTCCCCTTCTCCCGAAGCGTTACAGCCTGGCAGAAGCGCGAACAGGAGCAGAAGAAAGACGCACAGCATATATATTTTTGTTATATTCTTGCTCACAACATACCTATCGTTCAATGAGTGTTCCCAGAACTGATCGCAACCTGTAGGTATCGATAATATATCCGATGGTATCAATCAAAAGATCCGTCTTCACCTGCTGCCGCTGGGTTTGCGCCTCAAGGAGATCAAAGTTATCCGCCAGCTGATGGTTGAACTTGGAGCGGGCCAGCTCAAGTTTTCCCTGTGCCTGGCGCAGCTGTTCTGCTCTGTCAACTATCAGCTGTTCCTTTTTCTTCATCTGATTCACCTGGGCCCGCACCTCACGGATGATATCTTCACGGCTGCTTTCAATATCAATGGTTGACTGCTGAAAGTTTATGCTGGCCTGTTCATAGGCGGTTCTCTCCTCGGATCTGAAAAGATCAGCTGAACCATTGAGAGAGACTATCCAGTCCTCTTCATCAAGAAAAGCCGAATCCGTCTCCTCATACCTCTTGTAGCCGAGGTTCAGATCGATGATGGGCAGGATATTGTGTCTGGCAATTGCCATCTTTCTCTTTGCCTCATTACTTTTACGTACAGCCATCTCAATCTCGATGCGGTTTTCAAGGGCAATGGACACAGCCTCATCAAGGGAGACCTTCACAGGTTCATAATCTATGGGGGCGGTGACTGTGAGGTTTCCCTCTATTGAAGTGCCAAGCAGACTCTTCAGCCGATCCGTCTGGGCATCAAACTGCTTTTCAATGATGGTCAACTGGTTCTGCACTTCTTTCAGCCGAAGCCGGGCCCGGTACATATCCATGGCCGTTGCCAGCCCTGTTTTTTCTTTCACTGCAGTGAGGGAGATGTGTTGTTTCAGGCCGTCAATCTGGCTGGATAACAGTTCTCTCTGTTTTTGATAATTGATGATATCATAAATCGTGGAAACGGTATTGATGACCAGACTGTCCTGCTGTTTGTAAAGAGCCTGTTTCGCTGTCTCAAGTGCATACAGCGAACCGTAGTAGCCATCCAGATTATAGTCGGT
>JAMOMO010000486.1 GCA_027067035.1 Desulfobulbaceae bacterium | reverse complement strand
CTCTGCCCTTGTCAGTATAATCAGGGAGAAAATGATGTGGATAGTCTGCGATATTCACGGCTTGCTCTCTTTTGAAATTTTTTTCGTATTCTTTTCCGGTTGACATTCAAAACCGGCTCTGAAGCACCGGGGCATGTTCCATGCCACCATGCAGGTGTCAGGCAGATCCTGCCTGGATAACGGAAAGAGCTTGCCTGACCCCGGTGGAGATTCTGGCGTGGAGAATTCAAAAATATCAAATTGGCGATACATTTTTGAATGAAGAGATGATGTCGTCTGTAAGGGACTTTTTGCTGGGAAGGATTCCCAACTATGCCCCCCGGCCAGCTGCTGTTCGGATATGTAAAAAAAGAAATTTTTTCCTTGAAAAAATTTCTTTTTGAGTGACAGAAAAAAGAGAAAAAAAGATGTTTTTCCCAAATCTGGCGTACTCGTTGATATAGCGCCACCCTTGGATTGTCGTGGGAAGGAAATTGAGTAATTCACAGAAAATTCCTGATATTTCGAGTAAGATAGAGTTAAAGGAAAATCGAAATTTGTTAATAACTCGACACTATCTGGACTAAGACCTGAAGATAACAGCACATTGGTGAGCACTGCCTGACATGCCCGTAAATAAAGGGTTTTGAAAAGTTCTGCAGTGCAATCCCGTCACAGATGGGCACTTCAGGATTGGGGTGATAATATGTGGTACTGATAGGAAAATTTGTCAAAATCGACTTTGACCGGAAAAGCGAAATGCAGTTAATTCCCCAGGCATGAGTTGCGGGGGAGTATCTTACTTCCGTGCTCTGTCTATAACAGGAACCGTGGTAGCTGTTTCCTGTTCAAAGGTGCTTAATTCATTGCTTGAAAAAGAGATAGAGAAGCTTTGTGAGGCTGAATAATTCATGATTTTGGCCTGATTTCGTTGTTTGGATGCTGTATTTGAGGGGATAATTATGGTTTGGGAGCAGGCAAAAGAGGCATTAAAGGAAAATCTGGGTGACGCAATCTATGGTCTCTGGATAGAGCCCCTTGAATGCGTCCATTCTGATGCCAGTGAAATCAGACTTGCCTGTCCTGACCGATTTTACCGGGCCCATCTTGACCGGAATCACTTTGAGGCTCTTCAGGAGACTGTGAAGGATCTGTGCGGCAGCAAATGCCGGGTTGTTCTTTGTGACAGTGAATCAGCTGCAGCACTTCCGCCCTCCCGACAGGGTGAGCAGCTTCGCCTGCCCCATATCCCCGAGAGAAAGTCCATAGTCCGGTCCCTTCATCCCCGCTATACTTTTGATGCCTTTATGCTTGGCGAGTCCAATCTGCTGGCACAGTCCGCCTGTAAATCCATGATCAGGGGAGATGATACCGTTGGAAGCTGTCTCTATATCAACAGCTCAACAGGGCTTGGCAAGAGTCATCTGACCCATGCCGTGGCCCACACACTTCTGGAAGAGTCTCCGGCAACCAGGTTGCGCTATGTGACGGCCCAGCAGTTTGCTTCAGAAATGGTACGCGGTATACAGACGGGAAGTATGGATACCTTTAAAACCAGTTACCATGATCATTGTGATTTTCTTCTGGTTGAAGATATTCATGCCCTGAAGGGGAAAAAGAAAACTCAGGAGGAGCTTAACGAGCTGCTTGATTCCCTCATCAAAAGCGGTAAACGGGTGATTCTTACGGCGAATAATGCACCGCGTGATCTGAAGGGAATAGATAATGAGTTCCGTTCCAGGATGGGTGCCGGGCTGGTGACCACAATACAGGCACCTGATCTTGCCACCCGCTATCGCATTGTGAAAAACAAAGTGGCTCAGAGCGGATTGAAGCTGGATGAAGAGGCAATCTCTTATATCAGTGAGCAGATTCAAGGTGATGTGCGTCGCATAGAATCCGCCCTTCTCTCTCTCAGTGCCAAGGCATCTCTCATGGCCGGAGCTGTTGAGATGGATATGGTGCGGGATGTTGTTGCTGAGATAGTTGGAATCTCCAGAACCCTTACCACCGAACTGATCGGGGAGCTGATCAGCAGAGAGTTTAATGTGAGCTATAAAGATCTGCAGTCACGTTCCAGAAAAAAGGTCATCTCTTTTCCGCGTCAGGTTGCCATGTATCTTGGTCGTAAGCATACCGATGAATCCCTGGGGGATATTGGGAAGATTTTTAATCGGAATCATGCCACTGTTCTCCATGCAGTGAAAGTGGTATCTGAATTGTGCAGACAGGATATCTCGGTTCGTCGTCAGGTTGAAATTCTTGATCGGAAGATGGCAGAGCTTTAAAGGCCGTTTTTACAGGATTGGCGTGATACGGTTTTAAGCGCCTAAGTCCTGAAAAAACAGAATCTTATACTGCGGGTGCAAAGGGGTCTGATTCGTTGTGATGAATCAGACCCCTTTTTTTTTGTTATGCTCCCTGAGAGTTTCAATATGGCTTTGCAGGGCGAAATCGTATATGATGTCGTTTTTTCAATATATAGTCACCACTGGAAAAATCTGACTGGTCAGTCTGAGACGGTGATTGAATTTATACCGATGAAATGTGAGGAACTCCCATGACAACCCAAGAGATCATTTACACCAAAATTGATGAAGCACCTGCCCTGGCATCCTATTCCCTGTTACCGATTCTGCAGGGGTTTACCAGGGGGGCCGGCTTTGAACTGGTGCAGAAGGACATATCCCTGGCCGGTCGCATCATTGCGAATTTTCCTGAAAACCTCTCCAGTGAGCAGCAGATACCCGATGACCTGGCTGAGCTTGGGCGGCGGGTAAAGGAGCCTGAAACCAATATTGTCAAACTGCCCAATGTGAGTGCATCCATCCCGCAGCTGACAGATGCCATCTCGGAACTGCAGAAGAAGGGGTATGATATTCCGGATTATCCGGCAGAGCCGCAAAGTGATGAGGAGAAAAAGATCCATGGCCGCTATGCCCAGGTACTTGGCAGTGCCGTGAATCCTGTGCTTCGTGAGGGGAATGCGGATCGTCGGGCGGCAGCGTCCGTGAAGCGCTTTGGTCAGAAAAAACCGCATCGCATGATGAAGGAATGGCCCGAAGTCTCCAGGTGTCGGGTCAGTTATATGGAGGATGGCGACTTCTACGGCAGTGAGTGCTCAACCACTCTGACAGAGGCGGCAAGCGTGCGTATCGAGTGTGTTGCCGAAAATGGTGATGTCACGGTTCTCAATCCAGGGATTGATCTTCTGCCGGGAGAAATAATTGATGCCTCGGTGATGAATGTCCGCAAGCTGCGTGACTTTTATGCCAGTCAGATAAAAGCAGCCAGAGAAGATGGTGTGCTTCTGTCCCTGCACCTGAAGGCCACCATGATGAAGGTGTCCGATCCGATCATGTTTGGACACTGTGTCTCTGTTTTCTATGGTGATGTCTTTGATAAACACGGGGAACTGCTTGAGTCACTCGGGGTGAACGTCAATAACGGGCTTGCCGATGTCTATGAAAAGATAGAGTCGCTGGACAATGAACGGAAGGAGGCGATCAAAGCCGATATCATGGCGGCATATGAGAGCGGCTGTGAGCTTGCCATGGTGGATTCCAGCAAAGGTATCACAAATCTGCATGTGCCCAATAACATCATTGTGGATGCCTCGATGCCGGTGGTTATTCGTGACGGTGGCAGGATGTGGGGGCCGGACGATAAGCTGCATGACACCAACGCGATGATCCCTGATCGCTGTTATGCCCGGATCTATCAGGAAGTTGTTACAGACTGTCAGAAAAACGGTGCCTTTGATCCGGCCACCATGGGCAGTGTTTCCAATGTTGGTCTCATGGCCCAGAAGGCTGAAGAGTACGGCTCCCATGACAAGACCTTTGAGGCACCGGCTGCGGGAACGATCCGGGTAGTTGATGAGTCCGGTCAGGTGCTGCTGGAGCAGTCCGTTGAAAAAGATGATATTTTCAGGATGTGTCAGACCAAGGACGCCGCTGTTCAGGACTGGGTGAAACTTGCTGTTACCCGTGCCCGTGCCACAGGGAGTCCTGCTCTGTTCTGGCTTGATCCGGAGCGTGGTCACGATGCCGAGATCATTGCCAAGGTGAATCAGTATCTTCCTGATCATGATACCGATGGTCTTGATCTGCGGGTTGTCACTCCCCTTGAAGGGATGCAGGAATCCATCGTCCGGATCAGAAGGGGAGAGGATACCATTTCCGTCACAGGGAATGTCCTCCGCGACTACCTGACGGATCTCTTTCCCATTCTCGAGCTTGGGACCAGTGCCAAGATGCTCTCCATTGTTCCCCTGATGAATGGCGGCGGACTTTTTGAGACAGGTGCCGGCGGTTCTGCTCCCAAGCATGTGCAGCAGTTTGTTGCCGAAGGTCATCTGCGCTGGGATTCGCTTGGAGAATTTTGTGCCATGGTGCCGTCTTTTGAACATCTGGCCGAAACATTTGAGAATACAACGGCAGCGCTTTTTGCCAGGACTCTGGACCAGGCCATCGGAGACTTTCTGGAGAGTGAGAAATCCCCTTCACGCAAGGTGGGTGAACTCGACACCAGGGGCAGTCATTTTTACCTGGCACTGAGCTGGGCAAGGGTCCTTGCCGCTCAGACGGAAGATACGGGGCTGCAGGAAAAATTTGCCAGGGTCGCCGAAGAGCTCAGCGAACATGAGGAGCAGATTGTCAGTGAGATGATCAGCTGTCAGGGGCAGGAACAGGATCTTGGCGGCTACTATCTGCCGGATTTTGAGAAGACCTCTGCTGCCATGCGGCCCAGCAGTACCTTCAATACAATAATTGATGCATTGCAGGAGAGACTGAGCTGAAAAACGGGTGTCCCGGTTGAGGACCGGGATGCCGGTTTATTGTTTCAGGGCTTCATGAATTCCTTTGGAGAGGCTGTTCATTGTGTAGGGTTTTTTTATAAATGCACTGGCGCCCAGGTCAAGGGCGGCTTTCACGTCATCGCTTTCTGAAAAACCGGAGGCGATGATGATCTTCTGATCTGGCCGAATTTTGAGAATCTCTTTGTAGGTTTCGTAGCCGTTCATTCCCGGTTCCATCAGCATGTCCATGACGATGAGATCAACGGAATGCTCTTTCACGAAGCTGACGGCCTCTTCTCCTGAACCAACCGAGTCAACTGTGTAGCCTTTGTTCTGCAGCATCTGGGTGGCGATATCCTGGAGTACCGGTTCATCGTCAACGACCAGGATGCGGGCGTTAC
>JAMOMO010000485.1 GCA_027067035.1 Desulfobulbaceae bacterium | reverse complement strand
CGGCGACAATGTTCACGTAAATGCGGAACTGATTACTCCCATTGCCATGGATGTGGGACTTCGTTTTGCCATCCGTGAGGGTGGAAGAACAGTTGGTGCCGGCGTTATCAGTGAAATCATCGAATAACTAAACATTCACAGAAATACCTGCTGGCCCGTCCGGCAGGTATTCTGCTATTAGGATTTATCATGAGAGACATCGTTACTCTGGCATGTGGTACATGTAAGCGTCGTAATTACACAACGACAAAGAACAAAAGAAATACTCCCGGAAAACTGGAGCTGAAGAAATATTGTCCGTTCTGTAGAACACATACACCACATAAAGAAACTAAATAGAAACTGTTTCAATTGCAGGCCAGTAGCTCTAATTGGTAGAGCGCCGGACTCCAAATCCGGATGTTGGGGGTTCGAGTCCCTCCTGGCCTGCCATTTGCATGTTTGCGTAAACAGTAAATAGAAGGCTGTATTTCCAGGAAATGGTCAGATATCATGGGTAAAAAGACAAAAGCCATCAAAAAACAAGAGGCGGCCAAAGAGAAGAAATCCTCTTTTTCACCGGCTCAAATCAGAACCTTTATTGATGAAGTAAAAGTCGAATTTACCAAGATAGTCTGGCCCGATAGAAAGGTAACCATGGGGCTCACCGGGGTTGTCATTGTTTTTTCCATCCTGGCATCAGCTTATTTAGGTTCTGTGGACATGCTTCTTGGTAAACTGATCGACTCCGTTCTGCGCTAACTGCGCGAGCGGCGGTTCTGTTAGATAGATCCTCGTCCGACCCGCTAGGGGAACGGGCATTACTCTTAACTGATAATAAACTCATGGCAATACACTGGTACATATTGCAGGTCCATTCCGGCTTTGAAGATAAGGTCAAGCTGACCCTTGAGGATAGGATCAAAAAAGAGGGTCTTGAGGACTCCTTTGGCGAGATTCTTGTGCCAACTGAGCAGGTAGTTGAAATGATCAAGGGGAAGCGTAAGACCTCCTTCAGGAAGTTTTTCCCCGGATATATGCTTGTTTCCATGGATTTGAATGACTCCACCTGGCATGTCCTTCATGATAATATGCCTCGTGTGGTCGGTTTTGTTGGGGATGATGAAAATCCCACGCCTCTTCCAGAAGAGGATGCCCAGAAGATAATCAGTCGTATTCAGGATGGTGCCGAGGCGCCTCGACCCAAGGTTATTTTTGAAATTGGAGAGGTTGTCCGGGTAACCGATGGGCCGTTTGCCAACTTTCAGGGTGTTGTTGACGAGGTCTATCCAGACAAGGGCAGAGTCAAAGTTATGGTTTCGATTTTCGGCAGGGAGACACCTGTTGAACTTGAATATATGCAGGTGTCAAATACCTGATATGCTGTAGTATTGTAACTTATAAGAAATTAATTAAACTCTCCAGTAGAGTAGGAGTACAAAATGGCCAAGAAAATTTCGGCATACATCAAATTGCAGATTCCGGCCGGAAAAGCCAATCCGTCACCACCAGTTGGACCAGCACTTGGTCAGCATGGTGTGAATATTATGGAATTCTGTAAGGCTTTTAATGCCAAGACCCAGGCACTCGGTGATACCATTGTTCCTGTTGTGATCACGGTTTATGCTGATCGATCCTTCAGCTACATCACCAAAACACCTCCCGCTTCAGTATTGCTGATGAAGGCTGCCGGACTCACCAAGGCATCTTCAAATCCTAAAAGCGAGCGTGTGGCTGAGATTGCCATGGATAAGGTTCGTGAAATCGCAGAAACAAAAATGCCAGATCTCAATGCCTATGACATTGACAGTGCAAGTAAGATTATTGCCGGTACCGCAAGAAGCATGGGTATCACTGTCCTTGACGCATAGAATACAAGATAAATCTTAACACACTGCTGTGACCGAACTCTGGAAGAAAACGGTCTTGGAGAGTAGGAGGCAGATATGCCGAAACATGGAAAAAATTATAGAAACAAAGTAGAGAATATTGACCGTTCGGTACAGTACTCCCTTGAAGATGCCGTTAAACATGTTCTCAACTCAAGTTATGCTAAATTTGATGAGACCGTAGATATTGCAATGAAACTGGGTGTGGATCCCCGTCATGCAGATCAAATGGTCAGGTCTTCTGTTGTTCTGCCCCATGGAACAGGTAAAGAGACCAGAGTTCTCGTTTTTGCCAAAGGCGACAAAGAGACCGAGGCAAAAGAGGCCGGAGCAGATTTTGTCGGTGGAGACGATCTTGTTGAAAAGATTAAAGGTGGCTGGCTCGACTTTGACAAAACAGTAGCAACCCCTGATATGATGGGAACAGTTGGTAAAATCGGCAGGGTTCTCGGACCCAGAAATCTTATGCCCAATGCCAAGCTTGGCACGGTTACCTTTGATGTTGCCAACATCGTAAAAGAGATCAAAAGCGGTAAAGTCGATTTCCGCGTTGAGAAGACCGGTATCATCCATGCCGGTATTGGTAAGTGCTCTTTTGGCGAGGAAAAGATTGTTGAAAACCTGAAGGCCTTTGTTGAAAAAGTCATTCAGCTCAAACCATCTTCCGCCAAGGGTATTTACCTTCGTTCAGTGACCCTGTCTTCAACAATGGGACCCGGTCTGAAACTTGATACCATTGCCCTCACTGCCGCAGTCAAGTAGCAGGGGCATTTTTTTATATAGTTAATGTTGTAACAGTCGAAGACAGCAGGTTCCGCGAGGTTTAATCACATTATGTGTCCTGCCGAGGCAAAGGTAAATCAATGCAGTAGTCAGGTATTTACCGTATCCGCTGTTTAGACTCCAGAGCGTCTTGTTCACTTATTTGGATAAGGCATAAGAGTAATCTTAAACCGATTAAGGAGGAGTACTTTGAACCGTGACGAAAAAACAGCAATAGTCTCCGAGTTGAATGACTCATTCAGCCGTGCCAAGTTTACTGTGGTTACCGACTATTGTGGTTTAACGGTTTCTGAGTTACAGGAGCTTCGTATTCAACTGCGCAGCTGCGATTCAGAAATTCGAATTGCAAAGAATACTCTTCTGAAAAGGGCAGTAGCGGATACTGCCTGTGAAGTTCTCATAGAGGATTTTACAGGAACCACAGCCATTGTAATGGGCTATGATGATCCGGTTGCACCTGCAAAGGCACTTGCCAAATTTGCTGAAGATCATGAGAAAATGCAAATTCGTGCCGCCGCCCTTGATGGAGAGAAAATTTCTTCAGATGAGATGATCGCTCTGTCCAAGCTTCCTTCCAAGGAAGTGCTTCTTGGACAGTTTCTTTCAGTTCTTAACAGTGTGCCCACTGGTCTGGTACAGGTACTTTCAGGAGTACCTCGCACCTTCCTGTATGGTCTCCAGGCTATTAAAGAGCAGAAAGAACAGGCATAGTTCTGATGATGTTAAAGGATGGTTTCCTGATATGGAGGTCATCACTTTTTAAAAAATGTTTACAATTAGAGGTATTTTATAATGGCTGTTTCTAAAGATGATGTAATTGATTTTCTTGCTAATATGTCCGTTCTTGAGCTTTCTGAGCTTATCAAGGAACTCGAAGAAAAATTTGGTGTTTCCGCTGCTGCTCCTGCTGCAGTTGCTGTTGCCGGTGCTGCTCCTGCCGATGCCGGAGCTGCTGAAGAGAAAACCGAATTTGATGTAATCCTTGCCTCCGTTGGTGATGCAAAGATTAAAGTAATTAAAGAAGTTCGTGCCATCACTTCCCTTGGTCTGAAAGAAGCCAAAGGTCTTGTTGAAGGCGCTCCTGCTCCTCTCAAAGAAGGAATCACCAAAGAGGAAGCTGAGGAGATCAAAACTCAGATCGAAGCAGTTGGTGCAACTGTCGAAATCAAGTAGTAGCTTTTTTTATAAGGCTGCCAGCATCATGTTGGCAGCTGCGATTATCACGATACGCTACGGGCTTAATGCCGCGTAGCGTATCGTGGTTTTAGCAAAGTAGTTCGGATACCAGTGTGAAACGTCGAAATATCAGCGAGATAGGCTTTTGTTTCGGTCATTTGTTCTTTGAGCCTGATTCTAACATACCCGTGTATTGCTATGAAAATGTACGCTATAAAAGACTGTCCTGCTCGATTGATCCGTAACTCTCTTATTCATTGTTGTAGCTTTTTAACCCCACCGTATCTGTAGTACCATACCTTTTAAATTTCCTGATTCCGCAGTAGACGCTGCTGAGTCATTTAATCCCGCAACCGCCATGAACAGCGTGTCCGGGTATACAAATTATCTGCTAAAGGCATCCCCGAGGTAAATTATGGAAAGAGTGAGAAAAAACTTTGCAAAAGCCCCATTAATCATGGAGCCTCCGCATCTTATCTCCATGCAGCGGATTTCATATGAGAAATTCCTGCAGATTGACGTTGATCCAAATGAACGCGAAGATTTTGGTTTACAGGCAATTTTCAAGAATGTCTTTCCAATCAACGACTTCAACGGTCATTGTTCCCTCGAATTTGTCAGCTACTCCTTTGGTGTGCCCAAGTATACCATTGCCGAATGTCAGCAGCGCGGGATGACCTATGATATTCCAGTTAAAATTACTGTTCGTCTTATCACCTTTGATGTGGATGAAGAGACAGAGGTTCAGACTATTCGTGATATCAAGGAGCAGGAAGTGTTCCTTGGCGCTCTCCCGATTATGACAGGGGATGGTGTTTTTGTGATAAATGGAACAGAGCGTGCCATTGTCTCACAGTTACAGCGTTCCCCCGGTCTGTTTTTCACCCATGATAACGGCAAAAAACATTCCAGTGGTAAACTGCTCTATTCCGCCCGGATCATCCCGGTGCGCGGATCATGGATTGACCTTGAGTTTGATATCAAGGATATCCTTCATGTCCGTATCGACAGACGTCGTAAATTTCCGGTGACCACCCTTTTGAAGGCCCTGGACTTTGACAATGAAGAGGGGATGGAGCCACAGTACAGTGCCGACAAACTGCTTCGGAAGTTTTACCCCACACTCAAGGTCAAACGCGAAGATGACACCTATTATATCGAGTTCAACCCTGATACTGTTCAGGGGCAGCGTCTTGAATTCGATCTTGTTGACCCTGCAACCGGTGATATCCTTGGGAAGGAAGGGAAAAAGCTTGGCAAGGCACTCTGCAGAAGGCTTGTGAAGGCAAATATTGAATTCCTGAAAATATCGAAAGAGAATCTGCTTGAAAAATATCTTGTTACCGATGCAATTCATCCGGAAACAGGAG
>JAMOMO010000484.1 GCA_027067035.1 Desulfobulbaceae bacterium | reverse complement strand
GCTGAGGAGCACTATCAACTGCACGAAAAGGGGATTACCCTGCTCAATGTTCCTGATGAGTTTGTCCTTGAGATCACAACCCGGATATTCCCGGATACCAATACAGCACTGGAAGGACTGTACCGTTCCAGCGGGAATTACTGCACCCAGTGCGAGGCCGAAGGGTTCAGAAAGATAACCTATTATCCGGACCGTCCCGATGTGATGGCACGTTTTACCACCCGAATAGAGGCGGACAGGAAGCGTTGTCCGGTACTCCTGTCCAACGGGAACCTGGTGGAGGAGGGGAGCCTGGCCGATGGTCGTCATTTTGCGGTGTGGGAGGACCCGTTTCCAAAACCCTGTTACCTCTTTGCACTTGTTGCCGGAGATCTTGTCTACCTGCAGGATGAGTTTGTCACCGGGTCGGGCCGAAACATTGACCTGCGGATCTACGTTGAAGAACGAAACCGTGAGAAATGCGATCATGCCATGCTCTCGCTCAAAAAGAGCATGGCATGGGATGAAGAGGTCTTCGGGCTCGAGTATGACCTTGATACCTATATGATTGTTGCCGTTGATGATTTTAATATGGGAGCCATGGAAAACAAGGGGCTTAATATATTCAATTCCAAATACGTTCTCGCCAGCAGGGAAACGGCAACGGACCAGGATTATCTCGGGGTTGAGGGGGTTATTGCCCATGAATACTTCCATAACTGGACCGGGAACCGGGTGACCTGCAGGGACTGGTTTCAGCTCAGCCTGAAGGAGGGGCTCACCGTCTTTCGTGACCAGGAGTTTTCCTCTGACATGAACTCAAGGGCTGTGCAGCGTATTGAGGATGTCCGGGTGCTGCGCAGTCATCAGTTCCGTGAGGATGCAGGGCCCATGGCCCATCCGGTGCGGCCAGATTCCTATGTGGAGATCAATAATTTTTACACGGTGACTGTCTATAACAAGGGTGCCGAGGTGATTCGCATGATGCATACCCTTCTCGGTGCGGAAGGGTTCCGCAGGGGGATGGATCTCTATTTCGAAAGACATGACGGGCAGGCGGTGACCTGTGATGATTTTGTGGCAGCCATGGCCGATGCCTCGGGTGTGGATCTTCGGCAGTTTTCCCTCTGGTACAGCCAGTCAGGGACCCCGGAACTTGCGATTACCGAAGAGTGGCAGGAAGAGTCCGGGCATTACAGAATAGAAATTTCGCAAAGCTGTCCAGCAACTCCGGGTCAGAAGAGTGAGACCAAAAAACCGTTCCATATTCCGTTGCAGTTCGGCCTGATTGATAAAAACGGCAGGGACATGGAGCTGGATACGGGCATCATTGAACTCACGGAAAGAAGTCAGTCTTTCAGCTTTAAAGACTTGCCGGAAAGACCGGTGCTGTCAATTCTGCGTGGCTTTTCTGCACCGGTAAAGACAAAACCCTGGCAGGATCGTGGACAGCTGGCCTTTCTCATGGCCCATGACCCTGACTCTTTTAACAGGTGGGATGCCGCGTTCAGGTATAGTGAATCGGTCATCCTTGAACTGTGCGCTGTGCTGCAGCAGAAAAAGGAACCGCTGCTGGATCCGCTCTTTCTTGATGCGGTTGAAAGAGTGCTTACGGATCGCAGCAGTGACAAGTCTCTTCTTGGAATGGCCCTTAGTCTGCCGGAAGAGGCCTATCTTGCCCAGCAGATGGATGTCATCGATCCTGACGCACTCCATGGCGCGAGGGGCTTTGTAAGGGAGGAAATCTGCAGGAAGCTCGGCTCGGCCCTGAGGGATGTCTGGCAGGAAAACAGGGAATCCAAAGAGTATGCACTGAGTCCCGAGGCCATGGGACAGAGAAGATTGAAAAATGTGTCTCTTTCATACCTGCTGGCACCTGTGAAGCCGCAGCAGCAGGATATTGACCGTGCGGTGGAACAGTACGAAAGGTCGACGAATATGACGGATGTTGTGGCAGTGCTTGCTGCAATCAGTCACTGTGACGTACCCGAACGGGAAGCGTTGCTGGCCGATTTTTCAAAAAAGTGGCAGGATGATCCGCTGGTAATGGATAAATGGTTTATTATTCAGGCCGGTTCCAGCCTGCCGTCGACCCTTTCAGAGGTGAAGAGGCTTATGGCGCACCCGGCATTCTCCATGGCAAATCCCAATAAGGTGCGCTCTCTGATCGGTGCCTTTGGCGCCAATCATGCTGCATTCCACAGGATGGACGGAGCGGGGTATGCCTTTCTTGCAGAGCAGATTGTATGCCTGAACTCCACCAACCCGCAGATTGCATCCCGTCTCACAACACCATTTGCTTCCTGGAGACGATATGATGAGCGCCGTCAGGAGCTCATGCAGAAACAGCTGGAACAGATAATGGCACAGGAAGACCTCTCGGGTGATGTCTTTGAGATGGTCCGGCGGAGCCTGGATGGGCAATAGTTAGTCGCGCCTGTGGCAGAAGAGACATCGGTATTTTGGCGGATGGTCTTCGGGGAGCGGGTATACCCCGTCAGGAGTGTGGCAATCCGTGCAGAATTTTTCCGCAGCTTTTTTCTTCATTCCAAAAAAACGGCTGTGGTCATCGTCGTGGGGCAGGGTGGCCGTTGTTTTTTCGGGTGCCTTGAGGAGGAAGGTCAGGATTGCCACGGAAGTAACAATAAAGGCGATATTTATGAGGAGGTTACTCTTCTTTTTTTCTGTACTCATGGTGGGTTCTGGAAAGTATAGGTTATACAGCCATTTCAAGTTTATTGAATCTGATCATACCTGATCGAAGGCCCAGTGTCACCAGTTCTGCCAGAATGGCATTTAAAAATCTGCTTTTTCCGCTCAGCTTCACCATCCGGGAGTGTCTGGCATGGTTGCGGATCAGGCTGTTCATCACCGCTGGGCTGTGACTGGCGTCGGCAATGGTCCTGGCCACCTCTTCGCCTGACAGAATGGCCGGGTAGATACCTTCACCGGTGAGACCGGATGCCAGCCCTGCGGCATCACCCACTAAAAAGCTGCGCCCAAAGTTCCAGCCCCGGAAATCGTAGTTGATGTATTCGGCCCGCGCTTTATGCCGTCTGAGGTCAAAACCCTGCCCGGCTGCCCAGTCGATGAGGTTTTTTTTCAGTCTGCCGGCGTCCATGGTCTCTTTTGCTGCGTATGCACCAATCGAAATGCTTGTGGCATGGGGGAAGATCCAGGCATAGCCATTGCCGAATTGACGGGTATTCAGGTGCCATTCCATCCTGCCTGTATCTCCGGGAATCTGGTAATTTATCCCGATCCCGAGGCGCTCGGCAGCAAGACCCAGATGCCTGCGGACCAGGGAACTTGATCCGTCGGCCCCCACCAGATAATCAAAGTGCAGCACTTCCTCTTTTCCATCAGCCCGGTTTCGAAGCAGCAGTGATCCGTTTTCAATCTTACGTACCATAACGCCGCATCTCAGTTCTGCCCCGGCATCAACGGCAGTTGAGGCCATGTGCTGCCCGAGTCTTTCACGATTTACAGTGGCAATGATGGGAGTGGGCTCTTTGATGCAGATTTTCTGCAGAGGGGTGCGGATGTATTGTTCCGGAAATGATTTTTCAGCGAGCTCTTTCGGGACCCGGCTGATGAGTCCTCCCCAGGTGATACCTCCGGCGCATACCTTCGGCCCGACTGTTTCCTTTCGTTCAAGGACCAGCGGCTGGATACCGGCTTTGGCAAGAGTTCCGGCACAGGCAAGGCCCCCTGGACCTGCACCTACTATTACGGTGTGAACATGCATGTCTTCAGTATGTGTTGTGATACAAAATTCGTGTCCATGGTCCTGGCATCTGCAGCCTGGAAGGCAGTAAACGATCCCAGGCGGACGGGTTTGCGGCATCTCCTGTTGTGGACAGGGAACAACTCCGTTGCAGCGGGGTTGGGTTCTGGTGCCGATCGAAAAAGAAAACAGTTTTTATTTCAGGATACAACGCAAGTCCTTAATGATATCAGGTCAGTTGAAAAATAATGATATTTTACAAAGTGACAAAAGGGAATTTTATTTTACATTGTTTTACAAAGAAGTGTTCAGATGTTTCGGTATTTTTTTCGATTCATGCTATACTGGCAGTGAAATCAGGTAAAAGGATATCAGCTGAAGTGTCATGATAATAGGATGATGCTGAGTCTTAATAACAATAATTCCCACTGATGATGCGTCTGCTCAATGATTTATCTTTTTGTTACAAAAATGAAATAGTATCTCTTCGGAGATATGGTTTTGTGTCATAAATACGGAAGAGCATTGTGCCATGGGGCAGAGTGAAGTGATGGTGTGAATATCGAACCAAGATTTGATCCTGGGCTTGGCATGGGAGTACAGGCACAACTTATAACGGATGACCTGGTGGAGGGACTGACCGAAATCGGCTCCTTTTTTATGCCGGGAGGAGTGGTCCCCACGCCCGTCGATTATGTCGATGACAGCCGCAACAGTCAACCTCTGCAGGGAAATGTTCTCCTTGTTGAAGTTGCCAGTCAGCAGATTCTTGAATGTGAAGAGCGGCTTTCCATTCGGCTCAGCGGTGCCATTATTGAGGGCTTTACCAAGCCCCGGGAGTTCAGTTTCTTTCTCTCCCACAGCTATGCCGGAGCCAAGATCTTCCGTGGACGGGACAATCTGCAGACATTTGAACTCAGTGAGTTTTTACGTCTGGAATATCCGGAAATTCCCCTGGTACTCACCGATACCCTCTTCAGCCTTCAATTTCTCGATTTCAGTGGCGGAGTGGAGCCCACGGCCTCCTTTAACGGCGGGGGCTGTCTTATTCTGGGGGAAGAACTGCATTAGCTGTTCTGCGGAACAGCCGGTTTCCATTTATCCCAGAAGTGCCGCCTTCACAAATTCCCTGTTCATTCTGGCAATATTGCTGATGGATATGCCTTTGGGGCAGACTGCCTCACATTCACGTTCGTTGCTGCAGTTTCCAAAACCTTCCTGATCCATGGCCGTTACCATTGCCATGGCCCGGTCTTTTCGTTCCAGTTGTCCCTGAGGCAGCAGGGAGAGCTGTGAAATCTTGGCCCCGGTGAAGAGCATGGCCGCACCGTTGGGACAGCTTGCAACACATGCTCCGCACCCAATGCATGCAGCGGCATCCATTGCCAGCTCAGCCGTTTCCGAGGGAATGGGGATGGAATTGCCGTCAGGCATGCCCCCGGTGTTTACGGAGACATAGCCTCCGGCCTGGATGATTCTGTCCAGGGCCGAACGA
>JAMOMO010000483.1 GCA_027067035.1 Desulfobulbaceae bacterium | reverse complement strand
CGTGATGAACGGCCATGGACAACATGGCATAGATAAAAAAGACCAGCAGAAGAAAGACAATATCGATCAGCGGAAGCATCTCAATACGCGGAGGACGAATGAAAGTCCGACTGATTTTCATTCTTTTTCCCGCCGGTCAGGCCTTGCCAGCAGCAGTTCCAGGCTGGTTGCATATTTTTCCATTGTGTGGGCTGCATGCTCAATACGGCTCTTAAAATAGTTATAGGGAAATACAGTGGCAATGGATATGGTCAGGCCGGCAGCCGTAGTTATCAGGGCCTGGGCAATGCCGCCGGTGACAAGTTTCGGGTCAGCAGCGCCACCGGTTCCAAGCATTTTAAAAGAGCCGATGATCCCCAGTACCGTACCGAGTATCCCTAAAAGAGGACTGACCGTGATCATGGTGTCAAGGATGCTCATGTTGCGGGACATGCGGGTCAAGCGACACTGTGCCTCCGCCTCCATGGCCTTGCCCATGTCATAGTCCCGGTGCAGAATACCGACTGCAAGCATCCTGATCACAGGATCATTACAGTTCCGACACTTTTCCCTGATCTCCTGCCACGCCCCTTCTACTGCAAGCCGGAGCAGTTCATCCATAAGCCTGCGATCCCTCCTGCGCCGAATCCGTTCCCAGTAAAAAAAGCGCTCACAGGTGACAGTCAGGGCCAGCAGGGAACAGGCCAGCAGCGGCCACATGACGGGACCGCCACTCTGAAATATTTCATAAAGTCTCAATACCATTCCTCATCAGGCTGTCTCTCCTCTCTTGATTCCCCTCCGAAACTCTGCGCCCTTCCCGCATTATGCCGCCACTGATATCGCTGCATAATCCTTTGCCACAGCCATGAGATCAGCATCCCGACTATTCAATATCACCGCATCCAGTCCGGCACCTGCAAGCATGGGCAAGAGACGACAATGCAATGCAGATCTCTTGTCAGAAGCCAGACAGGCTGAGGCATTTGACAGGGCAACAATGGTTTTCCACTGCTCAGACATCTCTTTTAAGAGCACAATGGACTCATGGATTGCTCCCATATCCGGCAACCCGCCACTGAGGCTCCAGGTCGCCGGATCAGGACGGCAGGCGATCACCGGATCAACATATATATGCTCCAGCGGCAATCCGACTTCCGTCGCTGTCTCAAGGACCTGCCCCGCAAGCTGCAGCCGCCCGTTAACATCCGAAGGTGTCAGTTCAGGACTGACGAGCAACACAACAAGCCCAAGCTCCGCATCCTTCACTCTCTTCATGGTACTGCCGAGTTCTGCAGGATCTGCGGTCACCGCATTCACCACCAGTGCTCCCCTGTTTTCCTTCAACAAATCCGGATAGCCCAGAACATGACTGGACAGAAACAGGGGAAGATCTATTTCTTCCCGAATCACGTCCAGCAGCCATGGTGTCAGGGTCCTGAGCCCTTTCCTTCTGCCCATATTTATATCAAGGGCAGTGGCTCCCCCATCCACCTGGCTCCGTGCCATCATACACACGGCAGCAGCATCTCTCTCTTCCAGTGCTTTTAAGAAGCACTGGTCCATTATGTGCATCTTTTCACCTATCAGTTCCATTCAATCACCCTTTGTCTTCTTCTGTGATGGACTTTCTTCACTTTATTTTCCTATGCCGGATCATCTTTATATCAAAAACTGTAAACATAGCTGACAAAGACACTCCGACCCGGTTTTGGAAAACCTTTTTTTTCGTAATAGTACTCGTCGAAAAGGTTATCTATTTTGAGCGCCACCCGATGCTGTTCAAAGAAATTGACTCCTGCCGTCAGGTCAGCCACGGTAAAAGAGGGATACTCAATTTCAGGATACCCGGCCGTATTCCAGTCTGTGTCCTTCATCCTGCCCTGGCTCCTGAAATGAATCCCGGCATCAAACATGCCATCATCGTACTGCAGTCCATAGTTCATGGTGTACTTTGCAACGTTGTGGATGTCAGTCATCTCTCCTCCCGCCACCTCCTCTTCCGCCTTGAGTATGTGGGTGGAATTCACAAAGAGGGACAATGAGCGTTCCCACTGCAGCGGGGCTCCGATATCAAAGGAGAGCATTGTTTCAATGCCCTCCATCTCAGCGCTGAGAGCATTTTCATAGCTACCGATGTTGCCCACGGTCACCCTGCTGATCTTGTCATCCACATCTGTGTGAAAAAATGTCAGGTCAAATGACAAGCCGTTTTTTCTCGATTCGTAGCCAAGCCCCAGGTCATAGGTGGTGGATGTCTCGGGATCAAGACCGGCATTTCCTTTGGTTATCATGGTAACCCCGCCGACAGTTTGTTCAGAGTAGCCCGCCAGCTGCCCAGCGTCCGGCGGCACAAAGGCCTGACCGACAGTACTGTGCAGACGAACGCCTCCAGGAAACAGATAATTGATACCCAGCCGGGGACTGAAGGTGGAAAAGCTCTCAGAATTTGGAGTAAAATCAGTCTTATAGGGAGTGGCTTCGGTCTCCACATCAAAGTAGTCATAGCGGCCACCTGCGGTAAGAGTCAAAGCCCTGTCCATAAAGCGCCACACCGTTTCCACATATCCCGCCCAGTTTGTCCGGCCCTCATCCGGTGACCATGGAGCTGTTCTGCTGCCGTCTTCGTTATAACTTCTGCTCTCTTTCTTTATGTCCTGATAATCAAGTCCTGAAATAACAGCGTGCGGGCCCCAGTTGAATTCATCTTTAATCTGTACACCCAGCCAGTCGATCTCAGAGTCATAGCTCCGATAGGAAGGCACCTGGACAGGAACAAAATAGCCACTGTAGTTCTTGTAATATTCAGATGTCTCATTGGTCTTATAGGCCGTTACAAAAACCTGATTGTTACTGCCCAGTTCGCCACCGGCCATCAGATCAAAACCGTACCTGTCGATATCCTTATTACCGGATTTATCATCCCCGTCAAAGCTGTCACCAGGTGTCTCAATATCCCGGCCCTGATACAGGTCGCCACTCATGTCCACCCGCCAGCCTGCTCCCATGTCGGCACCAAGCCGAACTGTTCCATTCTGGGTCTCGTAACGTGTATGCGCACGGGTCTCGCCATTTCCCATTTTAAAGTCGTTGTTCTGGTCATGGCGCCCTGCCGTCAGATCAAAATCAAAATATTCCCCAGCCCCGCCGCCAAGGGACGCCTTCTGGTAATTGGTGGAAAACGAGCCAAAACCCAGCTCTGCAGAACCCGTGAGCGCATCCATGTTCTTTCGGGTGATGATATTCACAACACCTCCCATGGCCTCACCGCCATAGAGGGATGATGCAGGGCCCTTGAGTAGCTCAATGCGCTCGATAGAATCCACCAGGATGGTGGCAAGGTTACTGGCCCCGGCCGGACGGCCATTAATAAGGACCAGGGAATGTTTTGTGATACCGGAGAATTCCGGTTTAAATCCTCGGATTCCAATTCCGGCAAGCACACCGGGATATTCAATAACACCGATGGAACTGTTTTTCTTCAGCTGCTCGGTGAGTGTCTCTCCCACCGTCTGCTCAATGGCCTGGCGGGAAATCACCTCCACCTTGGCTGGAATCTCCCTGAGATTTGTCTCACTTCGGGTGGCAGTGACCACCACTTCGTCCAGGGTAACGGATACATCATTCTGCAGGTTCTTCTCTTGTGCCTGTGTCAGGGCGGGACTCAGTGCCAGACACAGAATACAGGCGGGATACCATTTCTTTCTCATCTCTCATCTCCTCTTCTTCAACTGCAAGATTTGGATCCGGAGATGTCTCTGCCCGGTACAGGCAAAAAAAATCCCCGGATCTATTTACAGACAAATAAATAGATTCGGGGATCCCTGATTTTTCCACGAATACAACTACGGCACATCCCTTTGTCCACGAGGGCGGCGTATATGTCACACTAAAAAGGCGACCCATGATGGAAAAAATTCCTGCCATCATGCTCTGTTCCAGACAGGTCTTCTGACTCCCGGTTCGTCCTACTGGTTGCGTCTTCCCATCTGAAAAATCAGACAGTGACATTCATGCAACGTTCGTCCCCGGTCACAGCGGCGGGCCCGTCCCGGATTTACACCGGGTTCCCTATTAAGCTCTGTTAGGAGCATCTGGAATCTTGAAACAAAACGATATTTCATTTTTATAAGGTCGTCAAGATTTTTTATCCACCACCGAATGGAGCAAGGAGCTCCACGGAACAGCCTGAACACTGAAAGTATTCACCCGCCTCTTTGGATTTCACAATTTCCCCCGACACTTCCGTCTGTTCCCCTTCATATTTGCTTACACAAAACTCCCCATACTCCGTAATTTTCAGACATCTGTCCGTCACCCCTGATAAGAACATCAGTTTTATGATCATCATCCATCAAGAGGTAACACATGCGTTCCTACTACTTTCTTTCTCTTCTTCTCCTTTGCCTCCTGTCTGCATGTACCGCCAGACAAAACACCCTGCCCCCTGCCATATCCACCAGCATTGAACTGGATCAGTGGGTTGAGAGCGATCTCATTCCTTATCTGGCCAAACGCCTGGGAACATACCCCCGTTTCACAGGGCAACCCATTCACATCACAGCCATGGCAGGAGATGACATAAAGGCAGCCCCACTGGATGGACTTACCCTGTCCATTTGTGACCGTATCAAAACCAGCCTTCATTCCGTAAATGGCGTCAATCTCACCTGGCAACCAGCCAGCAGTTATAGCGACAACCAGGGCAACCTTGCCGACCTCCCCCCCACTAAACAGATATCAGTTGCCTATTGCATAGGTATTGAAATAAAACAGTCAAGCTATGATGACGTTGTCACCATTCAGGTGCGTGCCCTTGATATAAAAGAGCAATCCTGGGTGGACGGTTTCGGAATATGCTGGAAGGGAACACTCAGCGACAAACAGAGGAGAATGTTTAACCGGTCATTCGGAATCAGTAGCCCTCTTGCCGGTCAGTTACCCGGTAAGACACAGATATCTCCATCTCAGGATCATATTTCTTTGCCTCCATCCGGACCGGAGATAATTGATCATTTTGCAATGATGGTCCCCAATGAAAAACAGCTCTGCAATACTGAAAATCCCTGGATTATGGGAGAACGACCACTTGCAGCCAACGAAACACTCAGCAACGGCGACTGTATCGCGGTAACACTGAGCCCGACTGTTCCGGCGTATCTCATCCTTGTTCATCAGGATGAATTTGGGGAACTTCATACCCTGAAGAACACCTGGACAAGTGGAGAA
>JAMOMO010000482.1 GCA_027067035.1 Desulfobulbaceae bacterium | reverse complement strand
CTGGCATCCGGGACCGGCTGGTGGCTGATGTCCTGGCACTGCAGCCTGATATCGTAACGACAGGCTGTTCAGGTTGTCTCATGCAGTGGCAGCAGGGGCTTGCAGCTGCCGGCAGCGATGTGCGGGTACTGCACCTGGCTCAACTCCTGAAAGGTACGGAGACTGCATGATCTGTCATGCAGTCTCCGGAGAAGTGAATCAGAATGCGTAGGTGAACTTTGCCCACACGTTGTATCCTTCGGTCTTGTTTTTGGCTGCCATCTCCCACTGGTTACGCAGGGAGAAGAACATATTCTTATGATTGTACCAGATGCCGGGACCCATGGCGAAAACCTGGCTGCGGTTCCCTTCATCTTCCTTCAGCAGGGCCTGTACCGGCTCGGGAATTGAGTCGTTCAGCTTGTAGTCGTCATCGGTTACCTGGGCGTAAAAGTAGCCGTTAAGCCCTATGCGGAGACTCTTGTCGATGGCATAGGATGCGGAATAATCAAAGTGGAATTCCTGACCGGGATCACGGTCAACCTGAAAGCCGTAAACCGTTGCATAATCATCCTGGGTTGTATTGAAATCATACATGAATTTTCCTGAGAACTCCCAGCTGCCGGGCATGTAGGTGATGGCCAGAACAGGCTCAAATGTCCAGAAGTTGTGTCCGACATTTGCCATGTTGCCGTCGTCCTGTCCCGTTGGGATGTAGATGTCAGCAGGGGTGGCTGCGATGTGCAGTTTTCCTTCCTGAAGATGCCAGGCAAGGATCATGGGGTTGACGATCACATAGGGAACGCTGGTGTCACTGTAGGATTTCTTTGATCCCGGTCCCACAGGGGCCTTGAAGTTGAGGTCTATGTCGAGCACGGGAAGAAAGGCATGCGCCGCATAGCTGGCGCCAAGGATCTGTTTGTCGCTCACCCACAGAAACCGAAAGACATTGGCAAGCACGGTGACATCGTCAAAAGCGGCGATGTCGTCACCGTTGTCATCCTTCATGCTGTCAGCACTGTAGTAGTATGCATAGTCAAGAAAGTAGGTGCCGGGAGGCGGTACTGCTCCTGACATGAAGGCTTCAGAACCATTTGGATAGCTCTGGCCGCCTCCGGCCATTGCCTCTGATCCGCAGAGGAGGATGAGTCCGATACAGCAGAAGAGAATTGGTTTTCGTAGCATTTTCTTACTCCATTGGTGTAAAGTTAAGGCTGTTTTGGAAACGTGATGTTTTCCGGAGAACCCCTGATAATAATGAATTTTGCGATAAAAGTTATCAGAATATCGGGGGAATAGCAATACGAAGAATAAAAATAGTGGGGAGGCCTTCAATTTTTCCGTTTTTTTCTGCCACAGCTGCAGAACAAAACGGTAACCAGATGCTGCCTGCCACCGTTATTGAGGTGAACAACAGATATGACCAGTAAATACAGCTTTTCAGGTGAACAGAAGGAAGGTGTGTATCAGGCGATTATGCAGCGTCGTGATATCCGGGCGCAGTTTGTGCCGGATCCACTTTCCGATGAGATTCTGGACAAAATACTGCGTGCTGCCCATCACGCACCATCCGTCGGCTTTATGCAGCCATGGAACTTTATTGTGGTGAAGGATCCGGCGAAAAAAGAGCTGGTACACCAGGGCTTTCTTGCGGCACATCAGGAATCAGCTGAGATGTTTGATGAGGAGAAGAGGGCGCAGTATACCGGTTTCAAGCTTGAAGGGATCCGCGAGTCTCCGGTGAACCTGCTCATCACCTGCGACCGGGCGCGGACCGGCCCGGTGGTTATCGGCAGAACCGTGCAGCCGGAAATGGATCTTTATTCGACCGTCTGCGCGGTCCAGAATCTGTGGCTTGCGGCACGCGCCGAAGGAATTGGTGTCGGATGGGTTTCCATTATCCACGAGGAGGTGCTGCGGGAAATCTTTCAACTTCCTGATTCCGTGGTTGTTATTGCCTACCTCTGCATCGGTCATGTGAGCCGTTTTCCTGAAATGCCGGAGCTTGAAAAGGCCGGCTGGCTGCCACGGCTTAATCTTGATGAGCTGGTTTTTTACGAGGAGTGGGGCAAAACAAAGGAATAACACGCCTTAAACCTTGCAGAGTGGGCAGACTCTGTGTAAAAAACAGGAATTCTTTATAAAGTCCACAGATTGGAAATTTATTCACGGGATTCTGGATGATGTCATGGCATATACACCGGTTGTAGGGAAATCTATCCGGCAGCAGCTGGAGGACAGAGAGGAGGAGATCCTTTCCCCCTACGCCTGTCTTAACAGGAACTCAGCAGGGCGGATGCGTGTTGAAAAAGATGATGAGTGCGATATTCGCATGCCCTTTGAGCGGGACCGCGACCGGATAACCCATTCAAAGACATTCCGGCGTCTCAAGCATAAGACACAGGTCTTTCTGGCACCGGCGGGAGACCATTACCGGACCCGCCTCACCCATGTTCTTGAGGTGTCACAGATCGCCAGAACCATGGCGTCCGCACTCTGTCTGAACGGGCCGCTTACCGAGGCCATTGCGCTTGGTCATGATCTGGGGCACACTCCTTTTGGGCATGCCGGTGAAGCCACCCTCAATGAACTGCATCCGGGAGGATTTCGTCACTATGTGCACAGCCTTCGGGTGGTGGATTTTCTGGAGAATAAACGGCGCGGTCTGAACCTCACCTTTGAGGTGCGCAACGGTATTATTAAACATTCCAAAGGCCGCAATGATATCTTTCCGGAAGACGACACCGAGCTGCCGACAACCCTTGAGGGACAGGTTGTGCGGGTTGCTGATATCATCGCTTATGTGAATCACGATATGGACGATGCGCTGCGGGCCGGGATCCTGGCGGAAAGTGATCTTCCTGCTGATATTCGTGCTGTGGTCGGTGAGCGACATTCAAAACGCACCGGGGCCATGGTACGGGATCTTATCATCGAGAGCCTGGGGGCAGGAGATGGCAGGCTGCATATCAGTAAAAAGATGCTGCGGGCCATAACGGATCTCAGGATGTTCCTCTATGAAAACGTGTATCGCTACCATCGGGTCCATAACGAATTCGAGAAGGCGCAGCGAATAATCCGTGATCTCTACGGCTACTTTATGGAAAATGGTCTGGGTCGCTTTGACGGGAACTCCTGGAAGGCTTCCGGCCCTGATTCCTGGGATGATGAAAGGCAGGCGCATCGGCGGGTCTGTGACTTTATTGCCGGAATGACAGACAGGTATGCCATGCGCATCTATGAGCAGATTTTTCTGCCAAAGCCCTGGAATGCACGGTTGTAGTCTGTGTGGGCTTTGCGGTGTGACATGGAAGTGATATAAAAACGGGAATCGCAAAAAAGAGAAAAATTTAACACAAATTTTACAAATAACATGAATGACAAAAAGACTCTTTCCAAGAGTTACCAGTTTGATAATGTAGAAGAAAAATGGCTTGAACGATGGACAGATGCGGGCTCTTTCCGGGCAAAGATGGAAGAGGGCAGGCCATCGTTTTCTGTAGTTATCCCACCCCCTAACGTCACCGGTGTCCTCCATGTGGGGCATGCCTTGAATAATACCATGCAGGATGTGCTGGTGCGTTATCACCGGATGTGTGGCGACAACACCCTCTGGGTACCGGGGACAGATCATGCGGGTATCGCCACTCAGAACGTTGTGGAGCGTCAGCTTGCCACAGAGGGTAAGGGACGGCATGATCTGGGGCGTGAGGCTTTTATCGAACGGGTCTGGGACTGGCGGAAGGAGAAGGGCGGCACCATCATTAATCAGCTTAAACGCATGGGTGCCTCGTGTGACTGGGAGCGGGAACGTTTCACCATGGATGAAGGGCTTTCCACAGCAGTGCGGGAGGCCTTTGTAAATCTCTATAAGTCCGGCCTGATCTATAAGGGCGATTATATCGTCAACTGGTGTCCGCGCTGTCATACCGCGCTGGCTGATGATGAAGTCGAACATGAGGAGAAAAAAGGCAAACTCTATCATATTCGTTACCCCTTTGCCGATGGTTCGGGGCATGTGGTTGTGGCCACCACCCGTCCGGAAACCATGCTTGGTGATACGGGGGTTGCCGTGCACCCAGATGATGAGCGCTACTCTCACCTGGCCGATGTGGGAATTCTGCTGCCCCTGACCGACCGCACCATTCCGGTGGTTTTTGATCATCATGTCCAGAAAGATTTTGGAACAGGTGCTCTGAAGGTAACCCCGGCCCATGACCGTGATGACTATGAAATCGGGCTCAGGCATTCCCTTCCCATCATGAAGGTGATGGATGATCATGGCGTGATGAATGACAAGGCCGGTAAGTATGAAGGGCTTGATCGTTTTGATTGCCGCAGAAAGATCGTTGAAGATCTGGAATCGCAGGGATTCCTTGAGGAGATAGAGGACTATGATCACGCGGTGGGCCAGTGTTATCGCTGTGGCACCGTTGTGGAACCCACCACATCCCTGCAGTGGTTTGTGTCGGTGAAACCGCTGGCTGACAAGGCGGTGTCTGCGGTGCGTGACGGCCGTATAACCATCTATCCAAAGACCTGGTACAACACCTTTTACTCCTGGATGGATAATATCCGGGACTGGTGTATCTCGCGGCAGATCTGGTGGGGGCATCGCATTCCTGCCTGGACCTGTAAGGACTGTGGTGAGCTGATGGTGGAAGCCGCCGATCCTGATACATGTTCCAAATGCGGATCCACCTCCCTTGAGCAGGAGACCGACGTGCTGGACACCTGGTTTTCTTCCGCACTCTGGCCGTTTTCCACCATGGGCTGGCCGGAAAAGACCAAAGAACTTGAGACTTTTTATCCCACTTCGGTGCTGATCACCTCCTTTGACATCCTCTTTTTCTGGGTGGCCAGGATGATGATGTTCGGCCTCCATTTCATGGATGATGAGGTACCTTTCAAGGATGTGTATCTTCATGCCCTGGTACGTGATAAGCACGGTAAAAAGATGTCCAAGTCAACGGGGAACGTCATTGATCCGCTGGTTATCATGGAGCAGTATGGAACCGATGCCATGCGTTTCACCCTCACTGCATTTGCGGCCCAGGGACGCGAGATCAAACTTGATGAGGATCGTATTGAGGGCTATCGCTTTTTCATCAACAAACTCTGGAATGCGGCGCGGTTTGCCATGATGCATGTGGAGGAGTGTGATGCCTCCATAACCGATGTGGTAAATGATTCGGAAAAACTGCCCCTTATTCACCGCTGGATTCTCAGCAGAACC
>JAMOMO010000481.1 GCA_027067035.1 Desulfobulbaceae bacterium | reverse complement strand
GAAAAAGACCAGTCTTCAGGAATTTATCAAGCCCCTGAAGCGTGGGAAAAAGGCCCTTACCATCAATGAAGACGATGAAATTATATCCGCTCATATTCTCACCGGTGATGATACCATATTCCTGCTCTCCAAAAATGGTGCCTCAATTCATTTCCATGAAGATGATGTACGAACCATGGGAAGAACTGCAGCAGGTGTTCGTGGTATCAGACTGAAAGAGGGTGATGTTGTTGTGGGTTCCATTGTCATAGATTCGGATTCCTCTATTCTTACAGTGACTGAAAACGGTTATGGAAAACGAAGTCCGGTGGCCGATTATCGTATTCAGAAACGTGGCGGACTGGGAATCATGGCCATTAAGGCAAGTGAGCGAAACGGCTTTGTTGTGGGTGCTCTGCAGGTGGATGATGACTCGGAAGTCATGCTCATCGCCGATTCCGGGAAAATGATCCGAATGCCCATGGAAAATGTACGGGTCATAGGACGAACAACCCAGGGAGTGGGACTCATCAACCTTGCCGATAATGAACGTGTCGTTGCCATGGACCTGGTGGCTCCGGAAGATGAATCGGATGATGACATTGAAGGAGACGAAGAATAGGAATTTGATGAACAGTGAGGATGTACGAAAAATAGCGGTTATCGGAGCAGGCTCATGGGGAACTGCGCTGGCCGGAGTCTTTTCCGGAAAAGGGTTACGCACGGTTCTCTGGGGTCATAATGAAGAGCATGTTCTCAGTTTAAAGAGAGACCGTGAAAACAGGAAATATCTTCCCGGATTCTTCTTTGAACCGTCACTGGAGCTTGAAGATGATCTGAAGGAGGCCGCAACCGGTGCAGATGTGCTCTGTATGGTGGTTCCCTCCCACGGCTACCGTAAGGTTTTTGAAAAGCTCATTCCCTACCTGAAAACAGGAGCCATTGTGGTTTCTGCGGTTAAGGGAATTGAGAATGATACCCTTATGACCATGACCCAGGTCATGGGAGACAGCCTTGGAAGTGCCCTGACAGCTAAAAACCTCACCCTCGGGGTTCTTTCCGGACCCTCTTTTGCCAAAGAAGTTTCACAGGGACTTCCCACACTGGTAACAGTCGGTTGTGACGAGCTGGAAAAGGCACGATTTCTTCAAAATGTTTTTGGCAGTGAGTTTTTTCGGGTCTATGCTGTTCAGGATGTAATAGGTCTTGAAATAAGTGCTGCCCTCAAAAATATTGTGGCAATAGCAGCCGGTATCAGTGACGGACTTGGTTACGGTCTGAACAGCCGTGCTGCACTGATCACCAGGGGACTTGCTGAAATATCCCGTATGGGAGTCGCCATGGGAGCGGATCCCAACACTTTCTCAGGGCTTTCAGGTCTTGGTGATCTGGTGCTCACCTGCACCGGTGATCTCAGTCGAAACCGCACAGTGGGGTTAAAGCTTGGTGAGGGAAAGAAGCTCCATCAGATTCTGGATGAGATGGAAATGGTTGCAGAAGGTGTAAAAACCACCAGATCGGTGCATGATCTCGTCTCAAAAATGGAAGTTGAAATGCCTATTCTTGAACAGGTCTATCAAATTCTCTATAAGGATAAAGAGTGTTCCAAGGCAGTTAAGGATCTCCTTACAAGGGAGTTGAAGGTTGAATAAATAATGAAAAAACATGATGATGAAGGTGCACGATTTCTTTCATACCTCACTCTTTTTCTCCTTGCAGCTTCCCTCTATATATTTTCATCATACCTTCATTATATTTTAGTTGCGGCAGTACTTGCCCTCTGTACCAGTCATGCACTGACGGCGCTCGTAAAACTGTTTAATAGCCCTTCCCTCCCGCCATTTATAAGAAAAAATCGTAACTTTATAAGCTCAACAATCCTCACGCTCTTTTTTCTCTGTCTTATTTTTGCCCCCCTGGTCTATTTTATTTCAGAGACCTATGGGCAGATGGCCTCCCTTGATATCGAACATATAAAAAGTGTCACCATGCAGATGGTTGACAAACTTGTGAATTTTACTGATTCAATTCCTGTTGTTCATAACTTTCTCAACACACTGAAAACAGAAGGATTTTCACTCCTTAAAAATGTTTCCATGGAGACAGTTTACAAGACGGTAAACGGTGTCGCCTCCGGTGCAGGTGGCCTGGTTGTTCAGATTGCCTGGATACTTATTTTTTACTTTCTTTTTAATCTCTACGGCCGGCAGATTCTTGCGTTTGCAGCGCGGGTGATGCCCACAAGTTTTGCTGATGAACAGTATCTCTATCGCGAGTGTACCGGTACTGTTGCTGTGGTATTTTACGGAACCCTTTTCAATATGATGGCTCAGGGACTGACCTTTGGCATTATGATGATGTTTATTGGCGGTTATGATGCATTTTACCTGGGAGTGCTGGCGGGTTTCTGTTCTGTTATTCCTATTATTGGTGCCGCCCTTGTCTATGTCCCTGTTGTGGCCCTTGAAATATTTGCCGGGAACTCTTTGAATGTGCTTATCATCCTCTTTACTGTCTGGGGTGTGATGGGATTCTTTATAGATAATATTCTCAGGATACTCTTTATCAGTTACCTGAAACGGATTTTCGGTTTTGAATATGCGATGAATGAGATTTTGATTCTCATGTCAATACTTGCCGGAATTGCAAGTTTTGGTTTCTGGGGATTGATCATAGGGCCTTCTGTTATTGCCCTCACTCTTGCTGCTGCAAATCTTCACAGTTCACAGTCAGAACATTCCGGTTTTCCGGAAGAAACCCTTGGATAATACAAAAATATAAATGATATGACGCTATTGAATGAGGGATCAATCTTTACCTCAATGCTGCAGGGAGGACCGTTTTCCGTAAATGATGATCCACCGTCACTGCAGCTTTTTTCAAGAGAGAGCAGGCGCTGGGTTGAATCCCTTCATGGTGACCAGCTGCTGAAGACCAAATACCGGGCTGTGCGCAATCAGATATTTGATTTCCTCGGCGTTGCCGGCTTTGACGAGGTTTCTCTCTTCCTGCATGATCAGCATCGCCGTGACAAGGCAGGAAAGCGTGCCTCCAAGCTGCTTGCCAACATGTTTGGCCTGGAGTATTCACATCAGGATGTGAGTCGCTATCTCTATGATTACGCAACAACTGCAGATGATGTGGTCAACTCGCTGCGTGCAAAGGTCCTGGCTCCCTATAGTTCACATATTGAAACAAGTAATGAGATTGAAACCACTCATAATCCCGTTGATCTTCTGCTGATCTATTTTACCCCGCGTTTTCATAAAAAAGCGCGTTTTGAAGCTAAGCGTAAACTGGTACTGATGAACCTTGCTGGATCAATTGATCAACGTGAAAGGGAAACGGACATAGCCACCAAATTCTCTGAATTTATCATATTTCTCAATATGCACGTATGGAGTCCCAGCCTGAAGATCGGCGATCTTGCAATCAATTATCTTCACAGCAGTCACCGTCAGGAAGATTTCAGATGTGAGAAGGTTGAAGTGCTCAGTGAAGAAGAAGCGGCCCGGAAAAAACCGGTGGTCGGGGAAAAACTGACACTTGTGAAGCGCAGAAGTTTTTTATATAACGGCAGGGAAATACCCATATACGTTACAATACGAAAAAAACCTCCAGCTGCAAAAGTATTGAAATTACTACGTAAAAATGAAAAAAATCCAGCCACAGCAGTTGATGATGAACTGGGTCTGATGGCGGTTCTCAATTCAGTGGCAGAGGTAAAGATGTTTGTAAGGCACCTGACCCAGAGCGCCCTGAAAGCTGATTCCTTCATGACCCTTGAGGATATATCCGATACACTGACCGGAGGAGATTACAGTTCAAACTCAACGGGGAGTTCAGGAAAGACACCCATGTTGAAGTTCTTTGCACGTCTCGGTGGTATGCGGGTGGAATTTATCATACACACCAACAGATCCTATCTCAATTACATGTATCAGCGTGATGTGGCCCATGATGAGTATGAGGTCAAACGTATTTTTGACGCAGGAGTTGCAGAGTTTTTATTCCCGCAGGATATCTATTCCCTTGATATGGATGATATCCGTTCAAGCCAGCTGCTCCGATTCAGGCGGCGGATAGAGGAGTGGTAAGTACTTTCAACACCCCCTGTTTTTTCAATATCAGGTTACTGTGACCAGTCATCATTTTCAAATTCACTGTGGTCAGGTTTAGCAGGTTTTTCTTCGGCAAGCCTCTGGTTTAACCAGATAACAACCTTATCGAAATCAGATTTCAGTTCTGCCAGTGCCTTTCCCCTGTGACTCACCCTGTTTTTTTCTTCCATGCCGATCTCAGCAAAGCTTTTCCCAAAGGGTTCATAGTAGAACAGCGGGTCATAACCAAATCCCGACTCACCCTGTTTTTTTTCAAGGATAGTTCCCTCACAGCTTGCTTCATAGGTGAGTGCAGGGCCTGAAGGGACGGCAATGGAGAGAACACACTTGAATGCAGCCCGTCTGTTTTTCTTCCCCTGCATCTCTTTCAGGAGTTTTTCACAGTTATCCGAATCGCTGGCCGATTCTCCTGCATAGCGTGCAGAATACACCCCCGGCTCTCCGTTTAATGCCTCGACTTCAAGACCTGAATCATCGGCTATGGCAGGCAGTCCAAGAATTCTTGCAGTGTGAACTGCTTTTTTGTACGCATTTTCTTCAAACGTCTCACCATCTTCAATACATTCAGGGATGGGACCGAAATCTCCAACAGAACGTATCTCCACAGGAAGATCCTTTACCATCTCTTTGAATTCTTTTATTTTATTTTTGTTTGTTGTTGCAAGTACAATAATATCGACCATGGTTTAAAGCCTCTGAAAAATATAGGGGAGATGATAATCGTCACACTTTTTTGGCCTGACGCATCTTCTTCTGTAATTTTTTATCGTAACGTTCCTGCTCGGAATAGATACAGCCACAATAAGGCTGTCTGTAGAGATCCATTGCAACAGCCCTGTCTATTCCTTCCTGCCACCCTTTTCTGAAATCATCATAATAGAACCCTATCCCATATTTTGCAGCCATTTTCTCGCAAATTTCAGTGATCATCCTATGGTTTTGATAACGTGAATAGAGAAGTGTTGTTGAAAATGCATCTGCCCCGGATTTTACTGCCATGGCAGCTGTCTTTTCCAACCGCATATCATAGCATATGGCGCAACGCCTCTTTTCATTGAAAACAACTTTGCGCATATATTCCGTGAGACCGTACTCTTCCTCCACATCAAGCTCAAAATCCTTTG
>JAMOMO010000480.1 GCA_027067035.1 Desulfobulbaceae bacterium | reverse complement strand
GCGCAGCTTGGTTACAGGCGGATTGTCATTCGTCCCGAGGCACTGTTCAGTGACAATAAGGCTCTTCGGGATCAGGAGGTATCCTGGCTGGCCGCGCAGTTCATGCGAAGCCCGGGCAGCATTCTGAACCTGGTTGTCTTTGATGCGAAGGGTCAGGATGCCGCACGAGAGCGTGCCCGTCTTTTACAGGAAGAGCTGCTCAGCCGCCTTCCGGAGAATAAGCAGGTCCATATCAGCTGGTTTGGTCAGGCGGAAATAATAGCGAAAAAAGATACTCAAAAATCTGCATTGAAGCGGAGTATTCTGGTTTTCAGTCAACCGGATAATTTAACTACTTTGAAGGAGCGTCGGATATGAAAGCAAAAAAATATGTAAAAATCTATGCATTGGCCCTGGTTTTTGGCGGGATAGTGTTTGCCCGTCCACTGTTTGCAGCAGTACCGGAGGGACCGGCTTATGGCAGTCCTGAAGCTGCCATGGCTGCCATGGCAGCAGTGGAGGATCTGGCTGCAGATACTCCGGTGGAAGTGGAGGATGCCCTGGCGGAAGTCGAGGATGCAACGCAGGATCTTGAAGATGCTCTGGCAACGGAGGATGAGGATGCTATCGAAGATGCACAGGAAAAACTGAGTAAAGCTGAAGAGGCCTATGCCGATGTGATTGCCGGTTTGACCGGGGTTGATGTTGCAACCATCGAAGCCATGCGGGAAGACAGTATGGGCTGGGGGGCAATTGCCAATGAACTGGGTGTTCAGCCTGGTTTGCTGGGCCTTGGAAACACCAATGGTTCACAGTATCATGGAACAAAATCCAGTGAGCTGGATGATGTGGAAGGAGTGGATCCCGACGAGCTGGCCGATGCCACTGAACGATCCCTTAACTCTGCAACCGACATGGGAAGAGATGCGCACTCATCTGAATCAGGCTATGGATCAGGAATGGCCGGAGAGAATGATATGGCGGATCATTCCTCTGCCGGCAATGGCGGTGCTGCCGACACTGGCGGTGGTTCTGGTGGCGGTGCTGGAGGATCGGATGATTCAGGCAGTGGAGGGGCAGGCGGAAGTGATTCTGCCGGTGGCAGCGGTAATTCCGGTGGTGACTCCGGCAGTGATGCCGGCGGACATGGCGGCGGTTCCGACGGGCACCGCTAATATAACAGCTGTATGAAGTAAAACTGCAGACACATACAACATATACAGCCATGGGAAGCACTGCTTCCTGTGGCTGTTTTTATTTTCCCTGCCAGGAAGCTCTTTCTGACAGACGTGATCGGCCGTGGACAAAAAAGCTCATTGTTCCAGCCAGCCTCCTGCTGTTCTTTTCTGTACCTTTCCCTTCTTTATGCTGGTGGACGGTTTTTCCGCAGTACGGGGCGTCCTGGCGGCATGCGACTGCAGAAATAACGCAAAAAGTACCATAAAATAGTTATTTTGATTGATCAATGACCACGCAGTAGTATATACCATAAAGAAGGGCCGACAAATGCCACACCGTATCATTCCGGGTCTTGCTTGAAAGACAGAACAGTACTTACTGAACACTGCGTTTCTTTTTGATGCATGAGCATCATATATAACCGGCCTTTTCGAATGAAGGGGCTGAAAGAGAAATCTTCTTATCTGGGAGGTAGAGTGTGAAAAAACTGGTAATTCTGGGTGCAGGTTGTGCAGGAACCATGGTGGCAAACAAGCTGCGCAGGAAGCTTGACAAGGCTGAGTGGGAGATCACCATCATTGACAAGGATGATCAGCATGTGTATCAGCCGGGCCTGCTCTTTATCCCTTTTGGTATTTACAAGGCGGAAGATGTGGTCCGCAGCCGCAGCGAGTTTATCGGACGTGACATTCATTTTGTCATCGATGAAATCGTAGGTGTTGACACGGAACAACAGGTGGTTGAAACGACGGCCGGCAGTTATGCGTATGATAAGATTATCGTCTGCACCGGTGTGTCACTGGCTCCCGAAGAGATCCCCGGTCTGATGGAGGGCTGGCAGAAGATCGCCTTTGATTTTTATACCCTTGAAGGTGCAGTGAACCTGAGTCGTGCCATGCGTGAGTTTAAGTCCGGCAAGCTGGTGCTGAACATTGCTGAATTTCCTTTCAAGTGTCCGGTGGCGCCCCTGGAGTTTGTCTATCTGGCTGACGCTTTTTTTACGGAACGGGGGCTTCGTGACGACATAGATATCAGACTGGTTACTCCTCTGCCCGGTGCCTTCACCAAACCAAAGGCCAGTGCTTTTTTCTCACAGCTCATTGAGCAGAAAAACATTAATATCACGGCAAACTATGATCTTGCTGAAGTGGACTGCAGCAATAAAAAAATAATATCGGCAAACGGTGACGAGGTTGAGTTTGACCTTCTGGTTTCCATTCCACCCAACGTGGGTGCAAGAGTCCTGGTGAAATCCGGGGTTGCCATGGATGAGGTGGGTTATGTGAAGACCAACAATCATACCCTGAAGGCCGATAATCACGAAAACATGTTTGTGCTGGGCGATACCACCACCCTGCCCACTTCCAAGGCCGGCTCTGTGGCGCATTTTTCAGCAGAAGTCATGGTGGAGAACTTTCTCCGTGAGATAAATGGTGAGTCTTTGAAAGAAGATTTTGACGGCCATGCCAACTGTTTTATTGAGACAGGTTATGAAAAAGCCGCTCTCATTGATTTTAATTACGACTATGAGCCCCTTCCCGGTAAATTTCCCCTTCCCGGTCTTGGTCCCTTCTCTCTGCTTGGTGAATCCAAGGCCAATCACTGGGGAAAAATGATGTTCAAGTGGGTCTACTGGAATAAACTTGTGAGTGGTGAGGAGATGCCCCTTGAGGCACAGATGTCACTTGCCGGAAAAGTACAGGACTGAGGGAGGGATTATGACCAATGAAGAAAAGATCCTTGCCAGACTGGACGAGCTCACCATGGAGGTTCGTGAGGCAAAAGAGGCTATCAGGCCATATGTTGAACTGAAAAAGGAGATGGAACCGCTGATCAATGACATGGTTATCAGTTCCATAAGTAAGCTCAGTGGACTGGATCGCAGGTTTGATCTGGAAGACGTGGGTGAGATGCTGGGACAGACGCTTATCTCCAGTCAGAATATTTCCGAGGCTCTCAACTCTTTGAACAAATTCATGGAGTTCAAAAAGGATTTTGAGCCGTATTCCAAGGATATGTTTAAAGAACTGGTGGCCCAGCTCCAGAATACCCTGCAGGGATTTGAACCTGAAAATCTCCAGGAGTTATTGAAACAGTTTGTGGCCAATATGGGATATATGGCTGACGGCCTGAAGATGCTCGGTTCCCTGATGGATCTTAAAAAAGATGCTGATGGTTTATCAAAACTGGCATTTAATGATGTGGTGGAGCGGCTGGAGTGTTTGAAACAGCGTGGTGTCTTTGAGGCATTTGAACAGCTCCTCGGTATCACCGAGCGGGTTGGTGCAAAACTGCAGCAGGTGGATTTCCAGAAGGTGGAGCCGGTGCGTGGTGTTTTTGGAATGATGGCTGCCATGAAACGGCCGGAAGTCCAGGAAGGCATGGGAGTTATGATTGAACTGGCCACTGTAATGACCGCCCTGAAAAATGATCCGCCATCAAAGGCCTGTGCCGCAGGAGAGGCTGCCTGAGGGAATACTCAGATAGAGTTCTGATGGCATAAAGCCCCTTGTTTTCATGGACAGATGAAAACAAGGGGCTTTTTTTGTGACCGCTTCACACCTGAAAAAAAGATAAAGAGATCGACAAATCCCCAGAAAGTTGTTCATATACCTGTGGCACTGTTTTGAACTTTTATTATCCAAGGAGGAAGGAATATGAGTGGACATGGACATGCAAAACCGGAAGAAGATCATTCTGTATGTGTGAAAGTCGGAGTTTTCTTTGTGTTTGTTATCATAGGGTTTTTCATAATCAAGATGATTAACTGAAATATTCCGCGCTGCGAGAGATTTATAAACCGTCAGGGGCCAGGCTTTTGACGGTTTTTTGTTTTTACGGAAAAAGAAGCTGATGGCGAAAAAAAAGTTTTATGCAGTGGCGGCGGGGATGAAGCCGGGAATATATACGTCCTGGCCGGAAGCGGAGGCCCAGGTGAAAGGATTTGCCGGAGCGCGATACAAGGGATTTGGCAGCCGGACCGAGGCAGAGGCCTGGATGAAGGATCCGCAGTGGGCTCAAAAAAAGCCGTCCGGGCCCAGGCCAAAAAGGCCGGAATGTCCAGTCGGTGTTCCGACTGCTTCCATTGAGATCTATACCGACGGGGGGGCCATTAATAATCCGGGCCCCGGTGGCTACGGTGTGGTGTTGCTGGCAAACGGCACGACCCGGGAGCTCAGTGGCGGATATGACCATACCACCAATAATCGGATGGAGCTGATGGCCTGTATCAAAGGGATTGAGGCACTGCCGTCCAGAGAGCAGTCGGTGGCTCTTTTTTCAGATTCCAAATATGTGGTGAATGGTATCAGTAAGGGCTGGGCCAGGGGGTGGCGCAGGCGGGGCTGGAAAAAATCAGACGGTACGCCGGCAATGAATGCTGATCTGTGGGAAAGGCTGCTTGATCTGACAGAGAATCTTGATATCAGTTTTCACTGGGTCAAGGGGCATGCCGGACACCCCCTGAATGAGCGTTGTGATCAGCTGGCCGTGCAGAGTGCCCGTGGAGAGGAGCTGCAGCCTGATACCGGCTATGCAGCTTAGGCTCTTTATCTTTTTCCTGTAGAGCTCTGTAATGGGTATCTGCTGTCCATGACATACTGATGTCGCGGCCAGGGGTTCAGGTGGAAAGAGTATCAAAAAAAGGAGAGACGTTTTCATGTTTAATGCAGAGAAGTTGCTGGGGAAGATAGTGCAGGAAACTTTGACTGGAGGTGGTTCCGGCAGCAAGAAAGGAGGCGGACTGTTTGATTCGCTGACATCTGGAGCCGGTCTGATGACGGCCATTGGTCTTGGTGTCGGGGCTTTTGAGATATTAAAGGAGCAGAAGGAGAAAGCTCCTTCAGGCGCTCCGTCACACTCTCCTCCTCCGCCGCCGACACCCTCCGGTGGCAATCAGGCGCCTCCCCCCCCCCCCCCCCCGCCTCATCCGCCTGCGCAGCTGGGCGAGAGAGGAGCCGAGGCACTTTCAGGACAGGATCTTGCCCTGCGCATGATTCAGGTGATGATCGGAGCGGCCCATGCCGATGGAGTACTTGATGAGTCGGAGGAAAAGGCGATCCTTGATCGTCTGAAAGC
>JAMOMO010000479.1 GCA_027067035.1 Desulfobulbaceae bacterium | reverse complement strand
TCTTGCAGAGATTATTGACGGTGAGCACATCCCGGCCGGACGACGGGGCCGGCGGAAAACTGAAATGAATCTGGCGATCCTCCTCACCGATTTCAAGGAGTTCCATCTTCTCCAGCTGTTTCACACGACTCTGTACCTGCTTGGCCTTGGTGGACTTCGCCCGAAAGCGCTGAATAAACTGCATGCTCTGTTTAATCTGTGCCTGCTGATTATCATACGCCGCACGCTCAATGGTCTTTCGCTCCACCTTCTCCTTTTCATAATAGGAGTAGTTGCCCTTATAGACAGAGAGCTTTCCCAGACTCAGCTCCCAGGTGGTACTGGTCACCCTGTCGAGAAAGGTCCTGTCGTGGGAGATGATAACCATGGCCCCGTCATAGGAACGAAGGAACTCCTCGACCCAGGTAAGAGAGCTGAGATCAAGGTGATTTGTGGGCTCATCCAGGAGCAGCAGCGACGGTGCAGCCAGGAGCATTTTGGCAAGCATCAGCCGCATGATCCAGCCTCCTGAAAACGAAGAGGCCGGTTTCTCCATATCATCCTTATGAAATCCAAGACCCAGGAGAATTTTCTCTATCCTGGCCCGCATGGTATAAATCCCGCTACCCTCCAGACGGTGCTGAATTTCCCCCTGACGCTCAAGCATTGCCGCAAAGTCTTCAGAGCCCGGATCGATATCGGCCAGTCCCTCATTTATGCGATCAGCCTCACGCTGCAGCTCAAGCAGCTCAGCAAAGGCGGATTCCGCCTCCTGATACAGACTGCGGCCCGATACCAGGGCACTGGACTCCTGCGGCAGATAGGCCACAGTAAAGTATTTAGCACGACTCACCACACCGTCATCACACTCCGTGACTCCGGCCATGATCTTTAACAGCGTAGACTTTCCCGCACCGTTGACCCCCAGCAGGCCGATACGTTTCCCATCATGAACCTGTATGGAAAGATCTTTAAAAAGATGTTTGTCTCCGTAACGGATATCCAGATGATTAATTGATAACATAGTTCAGTGTGCCTCTTTTCAAGCGTTTATCCGTTATTAGTTTCATTCGCTGCAGAAGTCCCAGCTGCTCCAGCCGTATCATATTTTTTCTGGCATGCCCCACAATGGCAGACATATCCCTGTGTGAAACAGTGACATGAAGCATCTTCCCGGCAGGGACAGCCACAAGGAGCCTCCTGATCCGCAAAAACCACTGGCGTGCCGCCACACATTCACCAAAAGCCGGGTGATACGGCCCGGCCACAAGCTCATCTTCAAGGGATTCTGAGGCCTGCAGCCCCATGCGCAAAACCTTAATTCCCGCTGCCTCCAGTCGTGTCTTTGCAAGGGAACAGACAACAATGGCCCGGGCCATGCTCATGGGCCGATAGAGGCCTCTGCGGTACAGCTCGGCCAGTCGTGAGCCGTTAATCACAAGGGTGGGGTAGAGCCTGACAAAATCCGGATTACAGCTGATGGTCCCGGCAAGCGTTGCACAAAACGAACGGCTGCTCTCCATGGGAAGGCCGGGCATAAGCTGAATTCCAAGGGTCAGCCCCTTTGCTGTGAGAACAGAAGCCGCACGAAGGGAGGCATCACTGTCATGCCCCCGCTCTGCTGCAGCAAGTACCCGGTTGTCAAAAGACTGAACCCCGAGCTCTACGGTCTTCACACCATATTCAAGAAGAAAATCACAGATCTCCTCATCCACGCAGTCCGGCCTGGTGGAGAGACGGATGGAGTGCACCCGACCATCATCAAGGTAGGGCCGCACCGCCCCCAGATAGCTCTCCTGCCGCTCCGGCGGCAGACAGGTAAAAGAGCCTCCATAGAAGGCAAGCTGCACCTCCTCCTGCTGTGATGCAAAGCCCAGCCACTCTTCCACTGTCCTGCCCACCCGCTCGACATCATCTTTTTTCCCTGGCCTCTGGCCACTGATTGAGACCTGATTACAGAAGAGACACTGCTGCGGACAGCCCTGATGGGGAATGAATATCGGAATAACCAGCGGCATGGCAAAATCAGACGGAAAACCGCTCTATCACATCTTCCAGAATATCGAGTGTCGCTGCCGCCGCCCGCTGCTCCGCCTCTTTTTTGGAAGCCCGGAGCCGGTGCCAAGGGCCTCACCGCGGAAAAGGACCGAGACGGTGAAGACCTTCTGGTGAGACGGCCCCTCTTCAAGATCAATTCTGTAGGAAGGCGCTTCGTAAAACTTTTCCTGCAGCGCCTCCTGCAGCCTGCTCTTGGAGTCGGCCATCAGCAGCTCTTCTTTTTTGGCGGCCATGGCAGGCACAAAGAAATGACACACTATGGTCTCAACGGTAAGATAGTTGCTGTCTTCAAAAATCGCGCCGATTACCGCCTCATAGGCGCAGGAGAGGATTGAAGACTTATTGCGGCCATTGGAGGCGTCCTCTCCTTTCCCGAGACAGAGGTAGTCACCGAGGCTCAGATCCCGTGCCATGGAGGCAAGGTGGGTCTCATTGACAAGTGATGACCTGAGTCGTGTCAGTTCTCCCTCACGCATATCCGGATAACGCTTGCAGAGGGTGTGCCCGATGACAAGATCAAGGACAGCATCTCCAAGAAATTCCAGTATTTCATTATTTTTATCAATCTGCGCCTGTTCAAAAGCAAAAGATGAGTGAATCAGTGCTTTTTGTAACAGGCGCAGGTCGGTAAAACGATATCCAAGATGCTGCTCCAGCACAGCCAGATCATCCTTGTTTCGTCGTACCAGTGAATCAATATCCATGGCCATTTTCCCCTTGTTAAAAAAACAAACTGTGGTATAAAGTGTTGCTCATGTCCAAACGGGCATATACGGCGGCGTAGCCAAGCGGCTAAGGCACTGGTCTGCAAAACCATGATTCAGCGGTTCAAATCCGCTCGCCGCCTCCAGTTATTTCAAGGCGATATTCTGATTTTCAGGATATCGCCTTTTTTTTGTCCTGAAACCACAAAAAGCCGGTGCCAGCCCACCGGTAAAACCCACCTGTATAGCATAAATCAGTTATTCCGGCACCCCCTTTCCTTTCCCATTACCTGCAAAACAGTTTTTCTTTTACAATCAGAAATCCGTGACCGGAATCCGGAAACAGACAGGGTATTATACTGATTTTATCTGTTTTCCTGTAGAGAGGCACCCGGTTTTCCCCTCCTCTGCCGAAACATTTCCGTCACGGATTCTGGGAAAAGAGAAAAGGATACGGCTGCCCCTTGCAAAATCACCGACCTGTACGGTATATTTTCAACAGGAGAACAGACCTACCACAAAGTTACAGTTTGACAGGGAGAATATCCTGCCTATACTTTTCCTGATGGCCAATGCAATCAGGAAAGACTCCCCACACCCAAGAAAAAGGAACAGAACAGAATGTCAGAGAAAAGCAATATGGTAAAAAAAGAGACTCTTATCTACGCACTGCTCATCGGATTTGGTGTTGGTTTTATTGCAGGAGCTGTCTTTGCCGTCTACAAACTTGCCCCCTCGGCCCCCCACGAACACCCGGCTCAGCAAACCCAGACCCAGGCCACCCCTGACAGCCAGCAGCTTCAACAGCAGACAGCGGCCGCCATAGCCAACCTTGAAGCAGAGGTAACTCAAAACCATGACAACGTGGAAGCCTGGACCCAGCTCGGTCACCTTTACTACGACTCCAGTCAGGTGGAAAAGGCAATCAAGGCCTACACGCACTCGCTGAAACTGCAACCAGACAATCCCAATGTTCTCACTGACCTCGGAGTCATGTATCGTAGAAACAAACAACCCCAAAAAGCTTTGGAATCTTTCGAGAAGGCCTTCGCCATTGACCCGAATCATATACCGTCACGCCTGAACAAGGGAATTGTTCTTCTCTATGACCTCAACAATCCGGCAGCAGCCATCGTTGCCTGGGAAGAGTTGCTCCAGGTCAGCCCTCAGGCAAAACTCAACAATGGAATGCCCATCCAGCAGGCCATTGATGAGATCAGAAAACAGATGCAGGAAGCTCCTGCAAAGCAGGGAGAACAGTAATGGCAGGCAATTCCATTCATATTCCGGAACTCTGCGACCAGCAACCCAACGCCGTGGAGTCATTCCACGACAGACTCCCCCCCGTGGTGGAGACACTGGTCGCCGCCTGGCAGACCGAAGACTGCTTTGACCATGTGGGTCCTGTTTCCACCCCGTCCCACACTGCAATAATAGACACCATCTACCAGATACGGAAAATACTGTTTCCGGGATATTTCACCAAGACCATACTCCACGCCTCAAACCTTGAGTATTACCTTGGCAAGGAAACCACGGAACTCTACGAACGTCTGTCGCAGGAGATCATCATGGCCATCCGCCATGAATGCCGACGTTCAAACCTTCCCTGTACCAACTGCGAGGAACGCGGTCAGCGCATGGCCATATCCTTTATTGAAATCCTTCCCGGTATCTCCGCCCTGCTCTCCACGGATATCAGAGCAACCCTGGCTGGAGACCCGGCAACGGCAAGCCCAGATGAGGTGATCTTCTGCTATCCGGGCCTGCTGGCCACAGCCATATACCGGATTGCCCATGAACTCTACCTCCTGAATGTCCCCACCCTGCCCCGCATCATGACAGAGCATGCCCACAGTGTCACCGGAATCGATATCCACCCGGGTGCAACCATCGGGCCGGGATTTTTCATCGACCACGGTACAGGAGTGGTCATCGGTGAGACGACTGTCATCGGGGCCAACGTCCGGATCTATCAGGGGGTTACCCTTGGGGCCCTTTCTCTTCCAAAGGATGCCGGAAAACTGATGCGAAACGTCAAACGGCACCCCAGTATTGAGGACGATGTTATCATCTACGCAAACACCACCATCCTCGGCGGGGAAACCTGCATCGGGGCACGATCGGTTATCGGTGGTAATATCTGGCTCACCGAATCAGTGCCATCGGATACACGGGTGGTGCTTAAACGTCCAGAACTTCTCTACTCGGGAAGAAAAGGAGGCACATCATGAGCAGTCCGGCAACAGGAACCATCGGTAACACCCCGCTGATCTCACTTGAAAACATGGGCAGAAACTGCTGCGCCACCCTCCTGGCCAAGCAGGAGTCCCGCAACCCCATGGGCAGTGTCAAGGATCGCATCGCGCTTGCCATGATAGAGGCTGGTGAAAGGGATGGCGAAATCAGTCGCGGCACCGTTATCATCGAGGCCACATCCGGCAACACCGGGCTGGGACTAGCCATGGTCTGTGCTGCCAAAAAGCTCCATCTG
>JAMOMO010000478.1 GCA_027067035.1 Desulfobulbaceae bacterium | reverse complement strand
ACAGAAAACCCTAAAAATGGTGACCCCAAGGGGAATCGAACCCCTGTTTACGGCGTGAGAGGCCGTCGTCCTAACCGCTAGACGATGGGGCCATTATTGAGGGGTCTTTTTACAAGACAGAAGTGGCCTTGTCAAGGATTTGTTCCTCTTGCTGTGAAATGATTTCGTGTGGAAAAATTCGTTGTATTACTTTGTGACGAGTTTTCTCCCAAAGCTTTCACAGTCGGCCAGGGTCTGGGGAAGCTTTTGGAGGGCATCCCTGCCTTCAAGGTTTCTCAGCAGCAGTGACGGGCCGTAGTGCAGGTCAAGGGTGTCGCAGAGGCATTGAATGCTGAGTTCGGGGCCTGTGAAGAGTCTGGCGCCGTCAGTGGCAGCGCACGAGAGAAGGTGGCCGCTGCGAGACTCAGAGGCACGGTGGCGAATACCTGAAAGATATTTTCGTGCCCATATGGCCTGATTGCGGTCAATATAGGTCTTTATCTGGGCAGTGAGGGCATAAAAGTATACAGGGCTGACCCAGAAAATCCGATCTGCAAGGTCGGTTTTTTCATACAGGCCCTCCATGTCGTCTTTGATGATGCAACTGCCGCTGTCTGAGCAGGAACCGCAGGCGACACAGGGCGCTATGCTGAGACTGTTTACATTGACAAATTCACATCTGTCGTCACTGTTTTCTGTGATGCCGGTGGCCACGGCTTTTGCCATGGTTTCCGAGTTGCCGTTTTTCCTCGGACTGCTGAGGATAAAAAGATTATACATTTCCTTTACTCTCTGATTTGAGCAGTTCTGGCAGTCTGCTTTTTTACTGCAGGGATCCTGCCGAAGAGTTCACACTGACGGCGGAGCCAGTTCGAGATATCCTGACTCAGGAATCGGGGGGCACAGCGCCAGGCCCAGTTTCCTTCTTTGCTGCCCGGGGTATTCATCTTGCAGTCATTCCCAAATCCCAGTACATCCTGAAGCGGAAATATCGTGTAACGACTGATGGAGGAAAGCGCCAGGTAGATGAGATCCCGGTGGATTGGTGAATTGCTGTTTTCTCTCTGATTGCAGAATCGTCTTATCCGTGCCCTTTTTGACTCGTTCAGTGCTCCACTTAAGAACCAGCCGAGGGTCGTGTCATTGTCGTGGGTTCCGGTGTAGGTGACGCAATTACTGTCTTTGAAATTATAGGGCAGGAAGCTGTTCTCCGGGTTTCCATCAAAGGCAAACTGCAGTATTTTCATACCTGGAAAACCCAGTGCGTCCCGCAGGGCAATGACCTCAGGGGTGATCTCACCGAGATCTTCGGCAATAATGTTCATGGGGCCGAGTGTTTTGTGGATTTCCTTGAAAAACTGAATTCCGGGACCCTGTACCCATTTTCCCCTTACAGCGGTTTTCTCTCCGGCAGGTATTGACCAGAAGGATTCGAAGCCGCGAAAATGATCCACTCTGACAATATCCACCATCTGGAAGGTCGCACGAAACCTTTCGGTCCACCAGTGAAGGAGTTGTTTTCTGACCTGCCCGGAGGGTGAATTCCAGCGGTAGAGAGGATTTCCCCAGCGTTGGCCTGTTTTTGAGAAATAATCGGGTGGAACGCCTGCCACTTCAGAGGGGGCGTGTGTTGCAGGGTCCAGAGTGAAAATAGACTGATTTGCCCATACATCGACACTGTCCCAGCCGACATATATGGGAATGTCACCAACGAGTTGGATGTTCAGGCTGGCGGCCTTTTTTCGAAGCTCCCGCCACTGCTTGAAAAAGATGAACTGTTCAAAGGCAAAGTAGTTCATCTGCCGGTCATTTTTCTCAGCGATATCTGCCATGGCAAACGCATCTCTGCATGCCAGCTGTGCAGGCCACTCAAACCAGCCTTTTCCCTTGTAGAGTTTTTTAAATGTCATGAAGAGGCAGTAGTCATGGAGCCATGCTGTTTCTTTTTTAAAGCGTTGAAAAGCGCTGTTCTCTTCAGGATTGAAGGCATTGAAGGCCAGATTGAGACAATGTTTTTTGAAGGTGTCGACCTCTTCAAAAGAGGTCAGGTATTCAGAGAAGTCCGGAACAGTGATCCTGCTGAGATCCAGCAGACCGTCTTCTGCGAGCAGTTCAGGGGAGAGAAGGAGAGGCGAGCCCGCAAAGGCGGAGGTGGTCATGTAGGGCGAATTGTCAAAAACAGGATTTGTCGGGCCCGTGGGGAGAAACTGCCACAGGTGCTGACCGCTTTCCTGAAGGAAGTCGAGGAAGCTGTAGGCGGAATGACCAATATCGCCGGTTCCAAAGGGAGACGGCAGAGATGTAATATGGGCCAGGATTCCGCTGGCACGTGTATCTGATGAATAATTCATAAAATATGTGAGTAAGGGTAATGGGAATTTTTCATTATACTCTATCACTTACGAAGATGAATGGCAAACTGCAGAGTCATTGGTGTGTTAGAGCCTGTGCGTAAAGAATTGAGTTTGGCTGAATTTCGATATTTGATTGCATTTTGAGAAAATCTGTTGTACTGTTTAGTGTTGGAAAAGGGTAATGGCAGGCAGCGTTTTGGCTGCCATTTTTTATTTCAGGTGTATTGAAATTGCTCTTTTTTTCACATTGATGACGAATTGTTGTGTTGAGTGAATGATGCCGTTGATGCTGAACACAACCGATGATATTACATAGTTAAGTTAAGGAGCGCCCTCCATTGCAGGCCGAACTTAAAGCAAATCTTCTCAGAGCGGGAAAGGACGAAGGATGTATCAGTTTTACAGAACTGAATAAACTCCTTCCAGACGAAATAAAAGATCCTGCTTCCATAGAGAAAGTGTTTAATTTCCTTGGTGATCATTCCATTGAAATTGTGACACAGGAAGGAAAAAACGGTGAGAAACGGACGCTTTCAGGTGAAGTGTGGAAGCAGCCGGATGACATTGGAGTGGACGAGGTCATTGATGAATCCGGTACTCCCTCACCGGATGATGACGCCCATGATGGTGAAGAAACCACCACCACCTACCTCCGGGAAATGGGACGTTTTGACCTCCTTACGCCGGAGGAAGAGGCAAAATACTCCAAGACCATCCGCCAGGGCTTCGACTCCATTATCGAGGCGATCAGGATCGATAAATCCGGGGTGAAAGATCTGGAACTGCTGCGGAGCCGTATCGCGTTGTGGGAGAAGAGAGATCCAACCCTTAAACCGAAAAAACAGCAGCTCAACTTTATGCGTTACAGTGTTATCAGCGCAGCAAAGAAACATTCGGATTGTCGCGACCTGCTTGAGCTACAGACCCGTCTTGAGGCATATTCCCGTTCCATAGAAGTTGCCAAGGACTGTATGATCCGGGCAAACCTTCGTCTTGTGGTCTCCATTGCCAAACGATATATGCACCAGGGACTCACCCTTGCTGATCTCATTCAGGAGGGTAATCTTGGCCTGATGCGTGCTGTCTTCCGTTTTGACTACACCAAGGGAAATAAATTTTCCACATATGCCTCCTGGTGGATTCGTCAGGCAATCACCAGGGCCATTCTCGATAAGACCAGAACCATCCGTCTCCCTGTCCATTTTCTTGAGCTGAGAAGTCAGTTTTTCAAGGCGTTTTACGCGCTTTACAAGGAGCTCGGACGGGAACCCACTCCCCT
>JAMOMO010000477.1 GCA_027067035.1 Desulfobulbaceae bacterium | reverse complement strand
GCCATCCTTGAGGCATCAAGGGAGCCGATTTCCCTTGAGACTCCAGTTGGTGATGATGATTCAACCCTTGGGGATTTTCTGGAAAATCAGGAATCACAGTCTCCCTATGAAGCCGTACAGAACCGTGAGCTTTCCGGACGGGTGGAAGAGATTCTTTCCACCCTCAGTGAGCGTGAGGAAAAGATCATCAGACTCCGTTTTGGTATCGGGGAAAAGGCTGAATATACCCTTGAGGAAATAGGGAAACGCTTCAATGTGTCCCGTGAGCGTATTCGACAGATTGAGAAGAAGGCACTGAATCGTCTGCGTCATTCAAGTCGTCGTGACAAGCTGAAATTTTTCCTTGATTGAGGGGGAATTATAGCGAAGAGCTGAAACCGTGAGCGTTCAAATGAGGCGCAGGCGTGAGGACATGGCATAGGAAAAAACGGGGTTATTCTGTACGGATAAGTTGATATAATCAATACACTGTCAGGTGTGTTGCCGCGTTACATTACGGGTTCAGGGAAAATACAAGGCCGGGAGAATATTCCCGGCCTTTTTTTGTGGCATTTGTAAGCCTTTTTCCAAATCTTTGTTGCTGCAGACCTCTTTTTCTGTTTTAACATGTACGGACGCCATGGGGCTGAACAGCTCTCTGATATTCAAATGGAACGTTATCTCTTTAAATTATTATATAAAATAGATTTCCAACAGTGATAGAATATGAAAAATTTTATAGAAAATGCGGGTTTTGCTGACATACTTGAAAAAGTAGAAGCTGGAGAACGGTTGTCCTGTGATGACGGGGTACGGCTCTATAATTCAAATAATATTCTGGCCCTTGGCTATATGGCCAATCTGGTTCGTGACAGGATCAATGGCGACAACACCTATTTTATCTATAATCAGCATATCAACTATTCGAATATCTGTACCAACCTCTGTAAGTTCTGCGCCTTTGGTAAGGATAAAGAGCATGAGCAGGCCTATGAGATGGACCTTGAAACCGTGAAACAGAAGGTTCGGGAACGTCTTGACGAACCCATCACCGAAATTCACATGGTTGGCGGGATTCATCCGGATCTGCCGTTTTCCTATTACACCGATCTGCTCAAAGGTATCAAAGAGGTGCGTCCGGATGTGCATATCCAGGCCTTCACCTGTGTGGAAATTGCTCATCTTGCAGGCCTTGCCGAAAAATCCGTTGGAGATACCCTTGAAATTTTAAAGGATGCCGGTCTTGGCTCAATCCCCGGTGGTGGTGCGGAAGTTTTTGCCCCGCGGATTCGTGAGTTGACCTGTGAGAAGAAACTTCCCGGAAAGGAGTGGATAGAAGTTGCAAAAGTTGCTCACAGACACGGGCTGCATACCAATGCCACCATGCTTTACGGCCACATTGAAACCATGGCGGAGCGGGTGGAACACCTGGATGCTCTGCGTCTGGCCCAGGATGAAACAAAAGGCTTTCTCGCCTTCATTCCACTCGCCTTTCATCCCAAAAATACCGAGATGTCGGATATCTCAAGAACCACCGGTATTGATGATCTCAAAAATATCGCAGTTGCCCGGCTCATGCTGGATAACTTTCCACATATCAAGGCCTATTGGGTGATGATTGGTCCGAAGATGGCCCAGATCGCTCTCTCCTTTGGTGCCGACGATATGGACGGAACGGTGAAGGAGGAAGTCATAACCCATATGGCCGGAGCTGAGACCGAGCAGGCCATTGGTTCCACCACTCTGGTGAAACTCATTAAAGAGTCGGGGCGTGTGGCCATAGAACGGGATACCCTGTATAAGACCATTCAGATTCATAACTAAAAGAGCAGGTGCTGGTTATGCAGGATAAGAGCTTCAGTGATATCAGTGAAAAAATAGTATCCGGCGGCAGGCTCAGTGATGAGGAATTTCTGCTTCTCCACGAACATGGCGATCTGTATCAGCTCGCTTTTCTGGCCAATGCAATACGTGAGAAGCGCCATCCCGAGAAAATCGTCAGCTATGTGATAGATCGCAATATCAACTACACCGATATCTGTGTTTCCGCCTGTAAGTTCTGTGCCTTTTTCAAGGCCCCTGAAGACAGGGACGGCTATCTGCTCAGTAAGGATGAACTGGCTCAGAAAATTCAGGAGACCCAGGATCTCGGCGGCACCCAGATCCTGCTTCAGGGCGGGCTGCACCCGGATCTGCCCCTTGAATATTATGAAGACATGCTTCGTTTCATGAAGGAGACCGGTATTCATGTACACGGCTTTTCCCCGCCTGAAATATATCATTTCGCTGAGATCTCGAAACTGCCCGTTGCAACAGTTATTACCCGCCTGATGGATGCCGGACTGGACTCCATCCCGGGCGGTGGTGCTGAAATTCTCTCCGACAGGGTCCGGGAATCAACTGCACCGAGAAAATGCAATGCCGATCAGTGGATAGCAGTGATGGAAGAGGCCCACAATCAGGGTTTGCGAACCACTGCCACCATGATGTTCGGCCATGTGGAAACGGTGCAGGAACGCCTTGAGCATCTCCGCAGACTTCGGGAACTCCAGGATCGCACAAAGGGTTTTACCGCCTTTATCCCCTGGCCGTTTCAGCCGGATCACACGGCCCTTGTCGATCAGGTTGAGATAGAGAAGACCACGGGGTATGGATACTTGAGGATGCTTGCTCTGTCCCGGATATATCTTGATAATTTTGATAATATTCAGGCTTCATGGGTGACACAGGGGCCAAAAATCGCGCAGCTGTCCCTGTATTTCGGTGCCAATGATTTTGGTTCCACCATGATAGAGGAAAATGTGGTTGCGGCAGCCGGGATCAGCTTCAGGCTTTCAGAGGGCGAGATACGACGGCTGGTGACAGATGCCGGATTCACTCCAAGGCAGCGCTTAATGGACTACACCCTTGTTGTCTGAGCACTTGTCGTGTCTCTAGAAAGCAACGCGTCCTGCAGAATATTCCGTGCACCATGGCTGATTCCCGTCAGTGCTGCTCCGCTGCAGAATGGTGCAGTTGTTGTCGAATCCGGTCGTATTCGTGCTGTCGGCGATGCTGATTCCCTCTGCAGACGGTATCCTGCAGCTCCTGTCACCCCCCTTCCAGGTGTGATTCTACCGGCCCTTGTGAATGCCCATATTCATTTAGATCTCTCTGTGCTCGGTCCTGTTCCGCTTCCATCAGAAACAGCAAGTATGTGTGACTGGGTTGCTGCCCTGCTCAGGAAGCGGATGGAGGCTGAACACACGGATTTAGAGATTCAGGCTGCAGCTGAGAAAACCGTCATGCAGCAGTATGCATCCGGTGTCGGTCTTCTGCTTGATATCGGGAACGTATCCCTGGCCCCGTTTCCCGCTTCCTCCGTTGAGGTGATTTCCCTGCTGGAGCTGCTCGGTCCCTCAAAAAAAGCTGAAGAGGCGGCCGTTGATCTCATTCAAGGGATGCCTTCAGAATCTGCTGTAACCGGACACGCTCCCTATTCCACCACTCCGGAACTGTTGCGATTTATCAAAGAGAGAAGCAGGAAGGGCGGTTCAATATTTTCCATTCATCTGGCGGAAAACCGTGATGAAGGTGCCCTTCTTCTTCGGGGAGAGGGCTGCTTTGCTGAGTTTCTGCGGCAGAGAAATGCTTTTGATGGTACTTTTCCGCTCAGTGGAATTGACAGCAGTGGTGTGGTGGGGTACTTACAGCAGGCAGGACTTCTGGATGACAAAACAGTCTGTGTTCACTGTGTTCACCTGACTGAAAATGAGGCCCGGATCCTTTCGGAATCACAGGCCCATGTCTGTTTATGTCCGGGAAGCAACCGCTTTCTTTCAGTTGGTGTGGCAGATGTGGAGATGCTTCTTCGGAAGAGCATCCTGCCGGCTCTTGGAACAGATTCCATTGCATCCAATCCACAGCTTTCCATGTGGGATGAGATGGCGCTGCTGCGCAGTGAGCATCCTGATGTCCCTGCTGCCATTGTTCTGGAGATGGCAACACTGGCCGGGGCAAGAGCTCTGCAGCGTGACGATGCTTTTGGTTCCCTTGCAGAGGGGAGAACTGCCCGCTGCATCCATGTGCGGAATGCCCAGTGTGAAAGAGCCTGTGATGAAGAAGAACTGCTGGATAAACTGACTGCATCAGGTCAGCCTGCATCTGTTGAATGGCTGCCTGTTTAAACGTTTTTTTGAGGGAGAGTGATACTGAAATGAGTGGAGCCCGCATTGGAATGGTGAATTTTATAAACACTGCTCCTATCTATGAGATCTGGAAGAGCAGGACTCATCCTGCAGACTGGAAAGTCGTGGAGGCAGCACCATCCACACTGAACAGACTGCTTGCCGTGGGTGAACTTGATCTTGGTTTCGTTTCCTCATACGAGTATTGCGTTCGGCCTGAAAAATATCGTATCCTTTCTGATCTCTCAATCAGTGCCAATGGTTCTGTGGGGTCTGTGACACTCTTTTCCAGGGTGAAACCTGCAATGCTGGGTGAGCATACCGTCTTACTCAGTGGTCAGTCCGAAACCTCAAGCAGCCTGGTGAAGATTATTCTTGAGGAATTCTTACATGTGTATCCCGAGTATGTGGTGGGGGATGTGGATGGAGAGAATGCCGGAAAGGTGAGTGCAGTGCTGGCCATTGGTGATCAGGCCCTGCGCCTGTCAGCAAGCGGCGAATTTCCCTATAAACTTGATCTTGCCGAGGTGTGGTGTCAGCAGACGGATCTTCCCTTTGTCTTTGCTGTGTGCGCGGTTCAGGAGGAGTTCTGTCGCAGCCATCCGGAAACAGTTGCCGCCATCCATCGTGAATTTCTCTACTGCAGAGGGGAGGGACGGAATCATCTGGAATCGATATGTGAGTCTGTTGCCCCGCGCATTCCCATGCATCCTGATGAATGTTACGTGTATCTTCGCGCCATAGAACATGATCTCGGTGCGCGCAAGAAGCTCGCCCTTGAAACCTTTTTCGGGTATCTCATCAAGCGGAAGGAGGCATCACCTCTTTCTGTCCCGCTGAACATATTTGAGAGTTAGTGGTGTATCCATGAAAAAAATCCTTGTGGCCGTCACAGGCGCATCAGCCATGATATTTCTCCACTCCTTTCTTGAAATGCTTGAGGCGGAAAATCTGTGTGTCCATGGCATCTGCTCTGAGTCCGGTGAGAAGGTTCTGGGACTTGAACATCACTGCGGTGTGGCAGAGCTACCCGGAGTTGAAAAGTGGTTCAGTTGCAGGGACTTTGCGGCTGCACCCGCCTCAGGGTCGGCCGGCTATGATGCCATGGTGGTGATTCCCTGCTCAATGGGAACCCTGGCCGCCATTGCATCAGGAATGACAGCTAATCTGATCCATCGTGCTGCAGATGTCATGCTGAAGGAGAGGAAGACGCTCATCCTTGTGACCCGGGAGACACCCCTTAATAGAACCCATCTCAAAAATATGCTTGCGGCACATGATGCAGGGGCGCTGATATGTCCGCCTCACCCCGGATACTATCTCAAACCTGCGAACATGAAAGAGGCTGCCATGACCTTTGCCTGGCGCCTTGGTGATCAGCTCGGTCTTGATATACAGGGACGCAAACGCTGGGGGAGTAACGACTGATGTTCCGGAAAATTGCTGTCCTCCTTGAGATGATCAAGTTTAAACTCACTGTTTTTGCCATGCCCTTTGCCTTTATGGGTGCGTTTCTTGCCGCCCGCGGCATACCCGATGCCCGGACTTTTCTTTTTGTCGTCCTGGCCATGGTTGGAGCACGTACCTGTGCCATGGGCTTTAACCGTATTATTGATGCACGATTTGATGCCGCCAATCCGCGAACAGCAGAACGTGCCATTCCGGCAGGTGCGGTAAGCAGTTTTGAGGCCTGGAGCATGGTGATAATAGCCGGTCTGCTCTTTTTCTATGCTGCCTGGTCGCTGAATCCGCTGACCCTGACACTTGCTCCTTTTGCCCTGAGTCTCACCCTTTTTTATTCTCTTACCAAGAGATTCACCTCGTTCTGCCATATTATTCTCGGCGTGGCCCTGGCATTTTCCCCCCTTGGCGGCTGGGTGGCAGTGCAGGGCAGCCTGGCTGGCTATCCCTGGGCCCTGTCTGCGGGAGTGCTTTTCTGGGTTGCAGGATTTGATACCGTGTACGCATGCCTGGATGCCGAGTTTGATCGAAAGGCAGGGCTTCACTCCATGCCTTCTCTGATGGGTGAGCGTAATGCCTTCCGCCTGGCTGCCCTGTTTCACATCATTGCATTTGTTCTCTTTGCCATAGCAGGGACCCAGGCCCGTTTGAATATGGTCTATTTCATCGGGGTCTTTATCACTGCAGGGATTCTGTTTTATCAGCATAGAATTGTAAACCCCGATGATCTGTCGAAAATCAAAGGATCATTCTTTTCAATGAACGGGATCATCAGTATGGTTCTGTTTGTTTTTACCTGGCTCTCTCTCCTTCTTGAACAGCAATGAGATTCACCGGCAACTCTTTCCGGCTTCTTTTTCTGCCCGTTGCCTTTTTTCTCCTGACCACCCCTGGTTTTACCGCAGAAGATAAACCGTTAAGCACTGTTCTCCGGTCCATGTATCAGGGAGGAGAGCGCCTTGAATACAGAGTATCATGGACAGGTGGCATTAAAATCGGGGAACTTACAATGGAGATCGTTAAAATTTCAGATGCAAAGCAGGAGTATGAACTTCGTGCACGAGTGAAAGATTCCGGACTCTTCCATTTTTTCTATCCAGTAAATGACAGCTTTGTGACAACTGTTGCCGGGCCAAGACGTCTTCCCGTCAGCTACAGGGTTATCCAGAAAGAGGGGCGTGGCTATGAGGCGAAAAGGCTGACCCGCTATGACCAGGTAAATGGCGAAATCTGGTATCAGAAAAATGATGGGACACCAAAGACCTATAGTGTTGAGGGTGAGGTTTTTAACGAATTTTCATCCTTTTTCTATACACGTATGCTTCCTCTGCTTCCCGGTACATCTTCCATTGTTCCCACCTTTGCAGATGGTAAACGTCATGAGGTTGTTGTGGTAACAGGAGAGGAAGTGCGATTCCGGAATACAGCTGTCGGTGATGTGAATGTTCTGCCGGTGAGCCCTCGGATGACTTTCAAGGGGCTCTATGACAAGGCCGGCGATACGGTTATCTGGATGACCAGTGATGAGTGTCGCATTCCAGTGCGGATAAATTCGAAAATCGTCATTGGCTCGTTGACAGCTGAGCTTGTTTCGTACGAAAATCCTTTTTGCGGGGATCAGAAAAAATTTCACCGCAATATCCCGGTCACCCCGGTAAACAAGGAAGCCCTGGAGCTGGGTGACTGATTTTCAGCGGCTGCTTCTTTCTTCTGTTGATTATATTGTAAAAGTGTTTATATTCTCCCTCAAAATCCGCGTAGCTAAACCAAGAATTTAAAAATTATTTGATACATTAGGAGAATAGCATGAAACTTATTCTTTTGGGCGCCCCTGGTGCCGGGAAAGGAACTGTTGCCAAATTACTCACTGCCATTGACGGCTCTGTGCAGATTTCCACAGGAGATATCCTTCGTGGAGCTGTTACTGCAGGAACAGAACTTGGGAAAGAGGCAGAAGGATACATGAAGCGTGGTGACCTGGTTCCCGATTCACTCATCATGGGTATTATGGAAAAACGCCTTCAGGAGCCTGATTGTGAAAAAGGATTCCTCCTGGATGGTTTTCCCCGTACCATTCCTCAGGCTGAAGAGCTTACAGCCCTTCTTGAGAAACTTGATATCAAACTTGATATGGCAGTTGATATTGATGTTCCCAAAGACATCATCCTGGACAGACTCTGTACCCGGCGTACCTGTGAAAACCCTGACTGTCAGGCTATCTACAATGTTAAATCCAATCCCCCCAAAGTTGACAGTATCTGTGACAAGTGTGGTGCCAAAGTGGTTCAGCGTGAGGATGAGACCGAAGAGGCCATCAGCCACCGCCTTGAGACCTACAATGAAAAAACTGCCCCTCTCATCGGATTTTACAAGGAAGCTGGTCTGCTTTTGAGCGTCCCTGCAACGTCAAGTGATGCCGTGATAGATGCTGTGAAAAAGAAACTGAATCTATAGTTCATTTTTACGTTTGACTGCTGTGCTGTATCTTGGGGAGGGAAAGCTGATTGTTTTCCTTCCCCTTTTCTTTATCAACAGGAGCCTTAAATGAGTGAATCTGTACTGGAAACAAATTATGAGAGCCTGGAGCTGGTGCATCGCGGAAAAGTACGTGATATGTATGCAATTCCCGGTCACGACGACAAATTATTAATGGTGGCCACAGACCGGATTTCTGCCTTTGATGTGGTGATTGATGCAATTCCCGGCAAGGGCAAGGTGCTCACCGCCCTGTCACTCTTCTGGTTTGACCTGCTTGGAGATGTTGTTGACAATCATCTTATCACCGCTGATGTCCAGGAGTACCCTGAGCTCTGCAGGCCCTATGCTGACGAGTTGGATGGTCGCTCGATGCTGGTGCACAGGACGGAACCCTTAAGTGTTGAGTGTATCGTCAGGGGCTATATCTCCGGATCGTTCTGGAAGGCCTATCAGAAAAACACCACTGTCTGCGGTTTCGAGTTCCCTGACGGCCTTCAGGAGTCCGATAAGCTTCCGGAAGTCCTGTTTACCCCCTCTACCAAGGCAGATATCGGTGATCACGATGAGAATATTTCCGTCAGTGAGATGGAAGAACTCCTTGGAAAAGAGCAGACCAGGAAAATAGCTGATATCAGTATTGAACTCTACAGCAGGGCGGCAGACTATGCCCGGTCCCGTGGTATAATCATAGCTGACACCAAGTTTGAACTTGGTCTTCTGGGAGATGAGAAAAAACTTATTCTCATTGATGAGGTTCTCACCCCTGATTCTTCACGTTTCTGGCCCCTGGATCAGTATCAGCCCGGAAAAAGCCAGCCGAGTTTTGATAAACAGTTTCTGAGGGATTATCTCTCAAGCCTTGACTGGGATAAAAATCCTCCTGCACCAAAAGTGCCGCAGGAAATTATCGATAAGACCAGGGCGCGCTATGAAGAGGCTCTGCAGAAGATTATCGCCGCGTGATCCTGCTGCTTAGAGCCTGTTTTTTTCCGGAACAAGTTTGAGGATGATTGAGACCAGCTTTTTGAATGGTATCGGTTTGGTCAGGTAATCATTCATCCCGGCCTCTTTGCATTTTTTTTCAAAATCTGTGGTGGCCTGGGCAGTGAGTGCAACAATGGGGATGGGTGCCGTGCCTGCATCCTTCTCCATTGTTCGTATTATCTCAGTGGCCTCAAGACCGTTGAGAATGGGCATGCGTATATCCATCAGGATGATGTCCGCCTCTTCTGTCTCCATCGCATCAAGCAGTTCTCTCCCGTTTGCATAGACACTCACGGTACAGCCCTGTTCTTCCAGGTAGGCTGAAATGATGCGCTGGTTAATAAACTCGTCTTCTGCCAGGAATATATTGATTCCCTGCAGTTTTTTGGCGCAGACAGGCTTTTCTGCAAGCTGAGCTGTTTCAGGGACAGGGGATTGCTGTGGAATATCACAGAGGATGGTGAAGCAGAATTTGGAGCCATTTTCATCACTCCTTGACAGCCAGAGTTTCCCGTTCATATGCTGAACAAATTCAGCACTGATGGCAAGGCCGAGCCCCGTGCCTTCAACCACACTGTCCTTGTCGACTTCGCCACGCTCAAAGGCCCTGAAAATTGATTGTCTTGCATTATCAGGAACCCCGCGGCCCTCATCGGTCAGGGAGAAGAGCAGTTTGACCTGATTTTTTGAGGGTCGGGACTGCAGGGTGACTTCCAGAGTAATACTTCCCTTTTTACTGAATTTTATACTGTTTGTGATGAGGTTGATCAGTATCTGGCGGATACGGCCACTGTCTCCGGTGAGGTCGTCGGGAATATCTCTGGCCTGTTCCGCATGGATGGAGATGTCTTTATTCCCGGTCTGGACACGCATCAGTTCAACCACCTCCTTGATAAGGGCCGAAAGAGAAAACGGGGACTGATGCAGCTGGAATTTTCCTGACTCTATCTGGGAGAGATCAAGAATGGAACTGACAACGGTGAGAAGGCATTGTCCTGAAAGGGTGGTCATGGAGAGGAGCTGTCTCTGGGTGGGGTCGAGGGGACCTTTGCCAAGCATTTCCAGCATACCGATCATCCCATGGAGTGGCGTTCTGATCTCGTGGCTCATATTGGCCAGAAAAATGGATTTTGCCTGGTTGGCCTTTTCGGCTTCAATTCTCAGCAAAATGGCTTTGCCCTCTTCACGCCTGCGTCTTTTTACCTCCTTTTCAAGGGAGAGGTTTGACTGCTGGAGCTGATGGTTCATACTGTTCATGGCATTATCGAGGTCTTCGAATTCTGCCACGGTCGGGGGTTTTATTTTGATATCCTTCCCCTGCAGCATGGTGGTGGATTTATTGGCAAGGACCTGAAGCGGCTCGATTATCTTTTTGTAGGTTTCCCAGCCGACAAGGACTGAGGCGAGCAGCAGCAGGGCAATGAGGAATCCGAACAGGATAAACGATCTGCTGTTTGGTGCCAGGGACTTGTCTGCGTCTATCTTTGCTACAATCGTAAGTTTCTGACCATGAAACTCAATGTCTGTTGATGCGGAAATATGGCGGATATTATGAACAAGTATTTCCCCGTTCCACTGCTGGTTTGCGGGGAATTCCGTGAGATGGGGTTCGTGCTGTGGTGAGCGTGCCAGTACTATCCCGTCACTGTTGAGCACCAGGACATGGAGTGCCGGGGGAAGGATTATCTGATTGACCAGCTGCTGCAGGTTGGAATAGGGCACAAGCCCGGAAATAACACCAATAATATAGGAATTATCAAGGAAATAAACCGGTTGACTGATAGCAACGGCAAGTGTCCCGTCTGCCAGTCGCACCTCGGTGACATGGGCTGTTCCGGAATAGTAGGGAATGTCAAAGAGGGCACTGTTTTCTTTGAAATATTCATGTACCTCCTGTTCAGGATCAGAGGAGACCGCACTTTTTATAAATCCGTTGATATCATAGAATACAAGGGCTGAGAAGGCGGGGTTGTTGCTCTTGATCGTTTTCAGCAGGTTGTAGCGCTGGTAATCTTTCTGGGCCATTCGTTCAATCTGCTGGCTGGCGGTTTCCAGGTCATGGAGAATGGTGCTGAAGTAGATCTCTATATGGGTGCTGAGATTCTTGCTCAGGGTCTGGAGTTGCTGTTTGACGAGATTGCTTTGGGAGTTGTTGTACTGATAAAGAAAAAACGTACCCAGGAGGAGTGCCTGAATCAGGGCGACTCCAACGAAAATGGATAATATGCGGGTGCGGATGGTTGTTCGCATGTATGATAATTGCTGAAAAATGAAAGGGTTCGCCGGAGTCTTGTTATCCGTATTATAACGAAAGCTAATGAAATGTCGAATGAAAACAATTGAAAAGGCCGGTGTGACAGGAAGATCTCCCGGGGAGAGAGTGAAAAAGGCTCTCAGAGTTCTCCTGCCCTGAAAGCCTTTTTTCTGCAAATGGTGCCCGAAGCGAGAATCGAACTCGCACAGCCAGAGGCCGAGGGATTTTAAGTCCCTTGCGTCTACCAGTTCCGCCATTCGGGCAGAGACTAGCTTTTACCACAGAGCTGATTTGTTTGTCAATTGTCAAAAACCTTGTTTCAATTCCCCGGTCAAGTGTATAGTTACAGGATTGAGTTTATAAACCGCATATTAATAAAAACACTGGCAGGTGATGAGCGAAACTGGTCGTAAAGTAATCAGGGCAATAGTGGTATTTTTTGGAATATTGCTGACAGGTGTAGTCGGCTATATGTATTTTGAAAATATATCAATGGTTGACGCCTTCTATATGACCGTTATCACCATCTCGACTGTCGGCTATGGTGACATGGTTCCGGTGCACACCAGCGGAAAGCTTTTCACTGTTTTTATGGTTTTCTGCGGTGTTGGCTATGTCATGTATATGTTTTCAAAAATCATGGAAACCGTGGTGGAAGGCGGGCTTCGTGAACTTATGGGAAAGAGATTGATGGCTAAGGAACTGGCGCGCTTGAAGGATCACTATATTGTCTGTGGCTATGGACGGATCGGCAAGGTGATCTGTTCTACTCTTGATGAAAATGAACGGCGTTTTGTGGTGATAGAAAGTGATGCTGAAGAGTATCGGAATATTGCGGATGCAGGGTACACCGTTATCAAAGGGGATGCCTCTGAAGATGAAATATTAAAGCAGGCAGGAATTGATAATGCCAAAGGGCTGATCGCTGTTGTCTCAACCGATGCCGATAATGTCTTTATAACGCTCACCGCAAGGGGCCTGAGCCGGGACATCAACATAATGGCACGATCCAGCGGGGCGCAGGGATCCAAACGGAAACTGAAACGGGCCGGAGCAGACTGTGTTATCTCCCCTTATACCATTGGTGGAATGCGCATGGCCCATTCGGTGATCAGGCCCAATGTGATTGATTTTCTTGAGGCAACCATGGCCGTTGACGACTATAACCTGCAGATTGAGGAACTTGCCGTCAGTGAGACAGCTCATCTCCAGGGGAAAACACTCATGGATTCAAATATCCGCAAGAGCTTTGATATCATAGTTATCGGTATCAAACGTGGTTCCGAGAAGATGCTCTTTAACCCAAAACCTGATACTGTGATACTTGGCAAGGATATTCTCATTGTCCTTGGCAAGAGGCAGCAGATTGCCGAGCTGAAGAAGAGTATCTGTGCCTGACAGGGGCGAGATCTCTTCCCGTCACCGCCTCTGGTGTGCCATCAGAAGATCATTGAGGCATCACGGACGATTTTTCTCATTTCACGCACTGCCTGATCAAGTCCCACAAAGACCGCCCGTGCTATGATTGCATGCCCTATGGACAATTCCTCAATGGTGTCAAGAGCTGCTATTCTCGCCGTGGTCTGGTAATCCAGTCCGTGACCTGCATTCACCCGCAATCCCATCTGATAGGCCTCTTCTGCTGCGGAGGCGATCAGCTGGTATTCCTCTTCACGGACAGTTTCGTTTGCGGCATCACAGTAGCGGCCGGTGTGCAGTTCAACATATGTTGCTCCAACCGCATGTGCTGCCTTTACCTGTTTTGCCTCAGGGTCAATAAACAGGGAGACAGGTATTCCAGCCTTTCTCATCCTGGAAATGGTCCTGGCAAGTTTCTTTTTCTGGCCGGAGACATTTAGTCCGCCTTCAGTTGTCAGTTCCTGCCTCTTTTCCGGAACCAGGGTCACCATATCTGGTTTCAGGTCCAGAGCAATTTCTATGATCTTCTTGTTGGCACCCATCTCCAGGTTCATTCGGGTCTTGATGGTCTCGCGGAGCAGGCGGACATCCCGGTCATTGATGTGGCGCCGGTCTTCACGGAGATGAACCACAATTCCTGCTGCTCCGGCAAGTTCGCAGATGGCAGCGGCTGCAACGGGATCGGGTTCTGTGATGCCGCGGGCGTTTCGCACTGTTGCGACATGGTCTACATTGATTGCAAGTTGCGTCATTTGATTACTCCTGGAATTATGAAGCTGCCTGATAAGTTTCTGCTCAAGGTCCCACATTTCAAGTGCTTCCTTTTCCGAGCGTTCATGGTCGTAGCCCTGCAGGTGGAGAAGGCCGTGGGTGAGAAGCCATGTGAGGCGGTGGTGTAATGAGACGCCAAGCTTTTCTGCTTCGCGCTCTGCGGTTTCAACGGAAATGATAATATCGCCAAGTTCCTTCACTCCGATGCTGTCGACCACGCTGAGGGCTTCATTTCCTTCATTCAAGGGAAATGAAAGTACATTGGTTGCCTCTGATTTGTTGCGATAATTGCTGTTGAGCCAGCGTATCTCTTCATCGTCAACAAGTAAAACCGAGACATCATGCCCGGGAGTACCGGTGTGTCGGAGGAGCCACCGGGCACGTCTTTGCAGGAGTTTTACATTGATGCGAAAATGATCGGAATCGCAGTTGACGGTGAAATGAGCACTCATTGTGAGATTTTCTTACCGGTTGAGGACTTTTCATAGGCCCCGATAATTTTTTGTACAAGGGGGTGGCGCACCACGTCATGTCTGGAAAAGTTACAGAAGCGGATACCATCAATTGTCTGAAGAATGTTTTTGGCGTGCATCAGTCCGGACTGCTCTGAACGGGGCAGGTCAATCTGGGTGACATCACCTGTGATCACGGCAGATGATTCAAAACCTATGCGGGTGAGGAACATCTTCATCTGTTCCCTGGTGGTGTTCTGGGCTTCATCAAGAATAATGAAGGCATCGTTTAACGTACGGCCCCGCATAAAGGCAAGGGGGGCTATTTCGATGATACCCTGCTCAATATAATCGGCACTTTTGTCAGGACCCAGCATATCACTTAGGGCGTCATAGAGGGGGCGCAGATACGGGTTGACCTTCTGAGCCAGGTCGCCTGGCAGGAATCCCAGTTTCTCGCCTGCCTCCACCGCTGGTCTGGTGAGAATGATTGAGCGTACCTGCCCGGTGCTGAGGGCTGAGACGGCCATGGCCACGGCAAGGTAGGTCTTTCCTGTTCCGGCTGGACCTATTCCAAAGACTATATCGCTGTTACGAATGGAATCAATATAGGTCTTCTGGTTCTGGGTCTTTGGTGAAATAACACGGTTTTGAGCTGTTATATATACCTTGTCAAGGAAGATCCTGGAAAGCCTGGCCTTTGGTGTGGCTTCAAGGACCTGAAGACCAAAGGCAAAGTCGGAGGTGTAGACCGTGAAGCCTTTGCTTATGAGCTCGTAGAACTGCTTCAGGAGATCTGCTGCCAGAGCAACTTCATGTCCGAGGCCGCTTATGTGGACACCGTTGCCACGGACATGAATGGTTACTCCGATATTCTGTTCAATCAGCTGAAGATTCCGGTTCAGTTCCCCGTAGAGAATTCCGGCCTGATTGTTGTCAGGGAATGAAAGTTCCTGACTCTGCTGCGTGCTGACCATCTTCAACTTAGTCCTTTTTGGCGAGTTCCTCGTCGATAAGTTTCTGGATGGCTTCCAGCGTCCTGTTCTTCAGCTTGATGCCATTGACAAATATGGTGGGTGTTCCGGTGACTCCGGCATCCTGGGCATCGGAGAGGTCCTTTTCAACTTTCTCGGCAATCTCGTCTGATTCCATGTCCTGTTGAAATTTTTCAAGATCCAGTCCAAGTTTTGTTGCTATACCTGTGATGGCTTCAGGGTCGAGGTCCGGTGCGATGGCAAAAAGCTCATCATGAAATTCCCAGAATTTCCCCTGTTTTTCAGCAGCAAGGGCAGCCCGTGCAGCTGGATTTGCATACTTATGAAAACGCAGCGGCATATTTTTAAGACTGATTTTGACGGTATCAGGATTGTTCTCGAGCACCTGCTCGAGTAGCGGCACCGTGGTGCCACAATGCGGTCACTCAAAGTCCGTGAAGACAACCAGATTGACCGGTGCATCGATATTGCCGAGGTAGGGGGCATCACTGATGTCCACCTGAACAACAAAATCAACAGCGATGTCGGTGAAACTGTTATTGTCTTCGTTTATCAGGTAGAGCTTTTCGCCGCGCGGGGCGATGTCAATGGCTGAAACACCCTTGTCAACACCGATTTTCCCAAGAAGCTCGCCGGAGGACTGATAGACCAGAACCTGTGATTTGCTGGTCAGAATAAAGACTTTTTTGCCATCAAGAGAATAGACGATATCAAGGGGTCTGGCGGGAAGTTCCCATTTGTTCTCGACCTGTAACTGAACCCTGGCCGGGCCGTTTGAATCGGCAGCAGCAAAAGCCGACGGGGCTGAGAAGGACAGCATGAGCAAGGCACTGGCTGCAATACATTGTTTGTACGTCATCGGTTCCTCATTATGTGTTGTAATGGTTATCCGGATCGGAGCTTCTGTATCAGTTTTGTAAACGTGAAAACAGCTCTGCGCAGATAATGGATACAATGGGGGCCTGTCAGTATAAATGGCCTCTCCAGTGAAAAAGATAATAGTCCCTGTGGATGGGTTTGGCAAGGATGGCTGAGTAAATTACGGCATAGATCCGGAAAACCATTGAAAAATAAAAGCGGATTTTTTGCCATTAGGCACGTATCGGTCTTGACTGCAGGGCATATGTGAATTATTTACTAACAGGTTATCTTATTCATGGTTGCTGAATTTGATACTATGTGATTTGCCAGCGCGAGGGTGGCGGAATTGGTAGACGCACTGGTCTTAGGAACCAGCGCCTTGTGCATGGGGGTTCGAGTCCCCCCTCTCGCACCATTGCAGGCAGGTGAACTCCCTGAATTTAATAATTGTAACAGATCTGTAAATAAATGCTCTGGCCCTCTATCTGGTCAGACTAAAATTTTATAAAGGATGGACAGAATGGATGTAGTTGTAGAAGACGTCAGTGCGCTTACTAAAAAACTTACCATTACCCTTCCCAAGGACGGGGTACAGAAAAAACTGGATAAGGCCTATGGAAAACTGCAGCGTGAAACCAAGATGAAGGGTTTCCGTCGTGGTAAGGTTCCACGAAAAGTGATTATTAAACACTATCAGGGACAGGTAGAGGCTGAAGTGGGCGAGAAACTGGTACAGGACAGCTACTTTGATGCCATTGAACAGGAGAAAATTGATCCTGTTGTGCATCCGGATATCTCGAATCCGGTTTTCAATGAAGATGGTTCTTTCAGCTATGTTGCCAATATTGATGTCCGTCCCGAATTTGAGCTTGGGGAGTACAAGGGCATTGAAGTTGAAAAAATATCCAGTGATGTCAGTGACGCTGCCATTGAAGTGGAACTCGGTGAACTTCGCCGGGACATGGCACCACTCAAATCAGTTGAAGGCCGCGGTGTTGAAAAAGGTGATGTGATCATCGTTGATTTTGAAGGCTTCCATAATGGCAAGGCCATGAAAGAGGTCAGGAATGAAAATTACTCCGTTGATGTCGGGGCAGGAAAATTAAGCCCTGAATTTGAGGAAAAACTTGTCGGGATGAAACTTGGTGAAGAGGCCAGCCATGAGGTTGAGTTCCCTGCCGAATATGTGAATCCCGTTCTTGCCGGAAAGAAAGTCGAGTTCCGGGTGGTTGTGAAAGATATTAAAGAACGCGTCCTGCCGGAGTTGAACGACGAGTTTGCAAAAGATGTGGATGAAAAATACTCCAGTCTCAGTGAGCTTGAAAATGATATCCGCGAGCGGCTCCAGAAGGAAAAAGAGGAGCGTGCAGAAGGGGATATCACTGACAGAATCATGTTGAAACTTCTGGAAAGGCATGAGTTTGACGTTCCTGAGCGTCTGGTCCGTTTTGAAGTGGAAGAGATGATCAAGAACACGGAGAAAAGCCTTGAACAGCAGGGAATGAACCTGGAATCAGCGGGAATCAACCGGGATGAGCTTGCAGAGCAGAGCCGGGAGACCGCGGAGAAACGGGTTCGTGGAGATTTTATCCTCAAAAAAATCGCAGATACGGAAGATATCAAGGTCAAGGATGAAGATCTTAATCGTGCCTTCCAGCGCATAGGCGATCAGTACAATATGCCCATTGCCCAGGTAAAGGAGTTTTTTCAGAGCCGGGACGACCTGCTCCCCTTTATGAATGAAATATTGAATGAGAAGATACTCACCTTTCTTCGTGAAAATGCCACCTTTGTCGATGCGGTAGCTGATGAGAAGGCGGATGCTCCCAAAGAGACCAGGGAAGAGAGTGCTGACTGATAAAATGCGGCACAGAAAAGTGCCCCATATAGCTATGTAACAACACGACTGCATGGGCCATTTCCGGCTTTTGCAGTCGTCTTTATTTGAAGGAGAGTAAAATGAATCTAGTGCCAATGGTTGTGGAACAGAGCCCGCGGGGGGAACGTTCCTTTGATATATACTCCAGACTTCTCAGGGAAAGAATTATTTTCCTGGGGACTTCAGTTGGGGATGAAGTCACCAGCTCCATCGTTGCCCAGCTCCTTTTTCTTGAGGCTGAAGACCCGGATAAAGATATCACTTTTTATATTAACTCTCCCGGGGGTTCGGTTACTGCCGGACTGGCAATCTATGATACCATGCAATATGTGAAGTGTGATATCGCCACTCTCTGCATGGGCCAGGCCGCTTCCATGGGGGCATTGCTGCTTGCTGCCGGAACTGCCGGAAAACGGTATGCCCTGCCAAATTCACGCATCATGATCCATCAGCCCATGGGTGGCTACCAGGGACAGGCAAGTGAGATAGACATTCATGCACAGGAAATCTTGCGCATGCGTGATGATCTGAATAAAATACTGGCAAAACATACCGGTCAT
>JAMOMO010000476.1 GCA_027067035.1 Desulfobulbaceae bacterium | reverse complement strand
AACGATAAATCCGGTCACCAGCAGCACCAGCAGAATGGTGAGCGGTGTAACATTCTTGAGAAAGGCGCCCCATCCGAGAAAGAGCAGGGAACTGTACATGGGATGGCGCACATAGCGGTAAAGACCGTCTTCAACCACATTTACGGTATTTTCAAAGGAGTGGTTTTCCGGCATGTCCTCCCGTTCAGCAAAACCGCCCCGCTTTTTGAGAAGGAAGAGGGACTGGACGATAAAAGCTATGGCAGCTGCAAGAAACAGCCACGAGACACAGTGAAGCGGAGAAAAAGGATCCTGAAACCAGTGTGGGTGATTGAGAAGCACAAGGATCAGGATGGCTTCAAAGGCAAAAAAGCGGTAGAAACCGTGGGAAGCCGGATTACCCAGTGCCCTTCTGGACACCTGAAGGAAAAAGAGCGTCCCGAGGACAAACAGAATGATACGGATCATGATAGATACCTCACAGAGCAACCTGCCGCTCAAATTCATGAGCACCAAGGATAAGCTTAACAGTGGCAAACGATCCCATAATGGTCCCGATTATTCCCGGAGCAAGGACATTCTGTCCGGCAAGGTAGAGTCCTTTCACCGCGGTACGGTTCAACATGGCGGTGGCCAGAACCTGACTCGAAGACCTCAACACGCCGTAGGCACTGCCGCCCGGACTTCCCACCCAGTCACGCAGGGTGAGTGGGGTATAGCAGTCCAGGAGCTGCAATCCGGAAAAAGGACCGAGAAAGGCCTCTGCCTCCCGGATCAGTTCAGTGGCAAACTCCTCTTTTTTACTGCGATAGGCAGGGCCCCGCTGCCCGCTGCGACTCTCCTTCCAGGCGGCCCAGCGTTCATCATTTCCCGAAGTGAGGACGGAGAGCAGACTGGAGTCGGCACGTTCACATCTGCGCAGCTGATAGTACCTGAGGTCAGAAATATCCCCCCTGCCGTCAGTCTCCACTGCAAACATATTATAAGGGATTTCCGGATGTGCTTTCCCGTCAACACGGGCATGCACCGAAAAAACAGAGTGGGTATTCTGCAGGCGGCGGATACGGTTCCGATAGGAGGGTTTCACAGCACCTTCCGGCAGCATCTGCAGCAGACGCGCCGGGTGAACTGCTCCGATCACCGTTGCTCCCGCAAGATATTCTCCGGAGCTCAAATGCAGCCCCTTCACAACCCTTGAGTCAACTTCAACTTTTTCAATTTCTGCACTGCAGATGACTCGGCCGCCCAGTTCTTCGAGCCGCCTGACCAGAACATCCGCCATGGCAGAGCCACTCTGCTCCAGACGCCAGGACGAGGAGAGGTAGGAGGCCAGGGCCATGTTGTGATAATAGGCCGGACAGTCTGAAACAGGCACCCCGATCCAGGACGAGGCCAGGGCCAGAACAGTGCGGAGCCCGGGCGAACAGCCCAGTTCATCCAGGATTTCCCCATAGGGCCGGGTCTGTTCCAGCAGGGAGAAATCCCCCTCCCGGGCATAGAGAATCCCAAGATCATGCATCTCCACTGCGCTCCTGCGCAGCTCTGACATGACCTGCACAATGATGTTCTCTTCTTCGGGAAAGGCCTTGTTCAGATTCCTTTCGTAGGCATCAAAGCCGGACGGCATATCAAAATGGGCCGGATGACTGGAGGGCGAATCAAAAAAATAGCGGTCAATGACCCCTCCCTCTCCCATGCGCGACACCGCAATACCATCGGTCACTCCCAGATAGTCGAAAAATTTCCTCAGAACCTGTCCCCTGTCCAGAGAACCGAGATAATGGACACCCACCGGGCACTCTATGCCGTCACGGCAGTAGCTCCGCAACAGGCCTCCGGGAGTCCTGTTCTTTTCCAGCACCGTCACCTCAGCCCCCAGTCCTGCAAGGATAATGGCAGAACTCAAGCCGCCAATGCCTGAGCCGATGATCAGGACTTTTCCCAAATCAGACTTCACTCGTCGCCACTTGCCGCTGCCTTCTGGTTACGCCAGCAGGTGGGGTCGGAGGCCAGGTAATCACCGGTGAGCTGATAGGCGGCCCCGCGACAGCCGTAGCACTCTTCCGCCTTATCACAGTCCCTGCATTCACCCTTGATCATCTCTCTGTAATTCTTGAGATTGTTCACCACCTCGCTGTTTTTGAGGATATGGGCAAGGGAGTTGTTTCGGATGTTGTCAAGGGGAATGGTCACTCCCACACAGGGTGTCACATCACCTGTTGCAGTGAGCAGACAGGAGACCTGGTGCCGCATACACCTGTTACCCACCAGCGGCGGTTGCGGTTCCCAGTCACGACCATATTTTTCCTGGTCAATCTTCGAGAGACGGGAGAAGAGCTCTTTGAGTTTATTGGAATCAACGGAGAGATAGCTGTTCTCTATGGCATTTGCCTGGGGAGTTATCACTTCAAAATAGGGCTCCATTTTCTGATCACGGACCCACTGCCACATATCCACCAGTTCATCAAAATTGGGCTGACAGATCACCGTTGACAGGGCCAGAAAAAGATCATCTGACGGATAGCCTGCAGCCTTCAGGTTCCCAAAAGCTGTCTGGATAATATCATAGGCACCATCTCTTCCTGCAAGGCGATCCTGAATCTCTTTTTTGCGTGAGTTCAGTTTCAGGACCACCCGCACCTGCAACCGGGCCATAAGCCTGGCAAGATCCTCATCCACTCCGGTCCCGTTTGTGAACATCTCCACTTCAAAGCCATGTTCAGACAGGAACTCCAGCATTTCCGCAAGGTGGGGATAGATACTCGGTTCTCCGCCCAGAATAATAATCTTCCTTGCTCCCAGTCCCCTGGCCTGGAGGAGAGCATCCTTTATTTCATCTTTTGAAAGCTCTCCCCGGCACTCCTTTTTCTCGGGCACATAGCAGTAGGAGCAGCGAAAATTGCAGATCCTGCTGAACTCGATTTCCATGGACAGCAGCCGTCCTTCGGCCACTGCATCCTTTATCTCTTCTTCTGTAAATTCAAGGTTATATAACTGCATTTCACGTATTATTTATCAGTAGTCATTAAGATCAGTAAAGTTATTCATCTGTTCAAGACGCTTGATCTCCCGCTGGAAGCGCCCCTCCCAGCCATATTTTCTCATCACCCGCCTGTAGTGCAGTTTCAGGAAAGGCTTAAACAAAAAACGCCAGATCCAGGTCCACAGCTTTCCCTGCCTCCTAGCCGATTCGGGCGGTTTCCACCAGCCCAGCACCACCTGTCTCTGGTACCAGAACTGGTACTGCAGCTCATCCGCATCAAGATGCCGGGTACGCACATTGGCCCAGAGTCCGTTATACTTCTTGTAATCACTCTCGTTGGTGATCAGCCCCTGAGCCAGAAGCTGATCCCGCATGCCGGTCTTCGGATAGGGAGTGATGATCTGGCAATAGGCGGCATCAGCACCGATCTCTTTAAAGAATTCGTAATTTTCTTCAATGGACTGCACATCATCATCGGGAAAACCGAAAATCAGGCCGCCGATGACCATAATGCCATGTTTATGGCAAAGCTCAATGGCCTTTTTTGATGCCTCGACAATATCTCCCTTTCCCGCGGTACCGAGATTCTTTTTAGAGCCATTTTCAATACCGAGAAAGACCGAACAGAACCCGGCAGCTGCCATCTTCTCCACCATGTCCTCACGCATGGATATGGTCATGCAGTCAGCCTGAACAAAGAGCCTCAGTTTTTTGTAGCCCCTGGCTATGATGGCATCACAGAGCTCAATCACCCGCCCCGGGTTCAGCACCATATTATCATCAGTTATGAAAATAGCACGCACCTTTCGATTATAGTAGATATCATCGATATCACGCAGAACCCGGGCAATGGGATAGGTTCGGAAGGTACGGCCATACATGTTCTTCATACTGCAGAAATTACATGCTCGGGTGCAGCCGCGTGAGGTCTCCAGGGTCTCAATGGCGGCATTCATAAGGTGATAGCCCCAGGTCAGCCTGCGTTTGTCGCGGATGGGGAGTTTCAGACCGGCAAGATCAAGGTTTGCTCCCAGTGGGTTATGAACAAACTTGCCGTCCTTCCTGTATGAGAGTGACGGGATGTCTGCCGGATCATCATTTCCCTCCAATGCATTCACAAGGCGGCGACACGCCTCCTCTCCCTCACCCCGGACGATAAAATCAATCCATCGGGCCTCCACAGACCCGGCTATTTCATCCGCCATTAGCGTTGCATGATAGCCACCGATGACAATCTTCACCTCCGGCTGCAGTTCTTTGAGTAAATGGGCAATCCTGATGCAGGTATCATACTGCCAGGCCATGGCAGAGAGCCCCACCAGATCAGGCTTCAACTTTGCCATAATCCTGGTCAGATACTTTTTCACCCCGCGCCGTTTGCGGATAAGGTCCACCAGGAAGACATCATGATCGGAATCAATATTACCGCCGATGCTTGCAATACCGAGGTTCGGGATATGTACGGCTGCCTCATGGACCAGAATCGGCACCACATCAGGCATGGATATCAGGAGAACCTTCATGGGGCAGCCTCCGCAACCGGACCGCCTGCCTGGAACAGCTGCCGCACCTCTGTTTCAAGATCCGCTGCCGACACCCGGTGCTCTGCTGCTGCAGAACTGACAGAACCAAGGATCTTCATGGAGATCACATTGTTCTTTCTCGTCTCAAAGACAAACTTTCCCGGACAGAACAACCTGTCGGTATTGGCAAGGGCCAGGACCTGAATGGGGCAGCGGCACATCCTGGCGATCTTGAAGACACCACTGTGGAATGCCCCCAGTGTCCCCTTCCGGTTCCGTGTACCTTCGGGAAAGACAAAGAGATTCCCGCCGTCTTCAAAAAAATCGGCCATGTTTTCAATGTGCTCTATCATGCGGGCTCCATTCACCCCTTCAGTACTGGCGGGAAGATAACCGGAAACAGCGATCAGCCAGCCAAATACCGGTGCCCTGAAGAAAACGGATTTAACGATGGTCTTGTTGCGGGGCAGGAGGGAGAGCAGGATCAGGGGGTCGAGATAGGAGCGGTGGTTGCAGACAATAATGGAGCCGCGAATCCTGGAGATCTCTTCATCGATTCGCCACTGCTGGCGGGGGGCAAGCAGACGCAGAAGAAAGAGGAACCCTTTGAAAAACAGGTGGTTGAGGTACTGAAAATGCTTCTCCCGATTCCGGGAAAAGAAAAAAGCACAGAGATAGAACCAGGAGAAGAAGAGCAGAAAGGCAAAGATAAAATAGATCCAGCAGAGGATGGTTACAGCGCGGTTGACAAGA
>JAMOMO010000475.1 GCA_027067035.1 Desulfobulbaceae bacterium | reverse complement strand
TGCTTCGTGTCCCGATGATCAGATCTGCCTGGCAGTCCCGGAGGGTCTGAATCATATCCGGCAGCACATCACACGGATAGGTTCCATCGGCATCAATTATGGCAATTGTTTCGTAGGAACTTGCAAGGATCCCGCTTTTGAGAGAGGAACCATAGCCTCTGTTTCTGTCATGCTGTATGAGTCTGGCCTCTGTTGCCCTGATCAGGTGCGGGGTGTTGTCCGTTGAACCGTCATCAACCACAATGATTTCAAACTGAAGGTCCGTCTGTTCCAGTGTTTTGAAGAGCTGTGAGATTGTGTTGGCAATACCCGACTCTTCATTGAAGGCAGGGACGATGACTGATACGGAATTGTTCTGTGCAGACATGGCTATGGTGTCCTGATATGTGGTGGTGAGGAGGTGGCCTGCCGGCAGTAAAACCAGTGAGCCTGATATCTCGCATAGGGGGCATGCTTCCTGTCGGGGGAGAGAAGATTCTTTTGCGTGCCTGTGGTATTATTTCGCATGTTTCCAAGCATTTTTTTTAGTCAGGTACCAGGCGGAGGTGGTTTTAATCGCCCTGTCGAGGGTCCATCGGGCCTGGAAGCCAAGTTCTTCCTCTATGTGTTTTGATGAGCAGAGCCAGCCGTGCTGTTTAATTTCATGCCATTTGTCAGGGTTTAAATCCTGAGCTTTTCCTGTGAGGAAGCCAAGGGGAGCGCCTATCTGACAGAGGAGCCAGAGGACGGCCAGTGGTACTGTTATGGTAAATGCCCCGGGGTTTGTATGATTTGCCATTGTGCAAAGCAGCGTGTCCCAGCTGTATGCCACACCGTCAGTTACGTAGAAGAGCTGGCCATTGGCCCTGTCTGACTCTCCAGCCATTATTATCGCATCCACGAGATCCTCCACATAGATGAGGTTGACCGGAAATCTCCTGAAGCCGCTTTTAATCAGCAGTCCTTTGGAGGCTGCCTGAAAAAGCAGCTTCATTCCCTGATCATGGGGGCCGAAAACAATGCAGGGTCGTAAAATCACCACCGGGAACTCTTTTCCAAGAGAGAGGATATTTTCTTCAGCACAACGTTTGGATCTTCCATATGTCGAGACAGGAAGAGATTCCGCTGTTTCTTCATCCACACCGGGTTCAGAGGCAGACGGGCCCCCGGCTGCCTGACTGGAGATATAGACTGTTTTCTGATGCTTCGGCGCGTGGCGGGAAATCATTGTACTGAGCTGGCGGGTGGTCTCAAGGTTGCCGCGGAAATAATCAGATTTGCGTATGGCCTTTGTCGTACCGGCCAGATGAAAAACAATATCGGATTTTCTGATGTGCTCCCCAATGTAACGCGGTGCGCAGAGATCCTCTTCAAACAGCTGGATGTTTCTATTCTGCCGCAAATGGCCGGCCCGCGCCATGGAACGAACAGGGCAGCTCACTGAGTAGTTTCGTCGCAGCAGTTCCTGCACAAGATTTGTTCCAATAAACCCGGTGGCTCCGGTGACCAGGGCATGCATTTACTCGCTCTCCCGCCGGGTCATGATCCTGTCTCCCGTGTAATCTCCAGGACTTTTCCTCCTCTTCCAACTCTGTAGCATATTCCGGCCCAGTTGATGTTCTGTGAAAACCAGATTCTGCAGTGGCACCAGGAGGCCATGGTCAGAGCTGCTATGCTTGCCCGAAACCATGGGACAAAAGAACCCGGTGCAGGGTGTTTATGGTACAGGAAGCAGGAAAACAGAAAAAACAGGACAAGGATGCCCAGGCTGCATTGTATGAGCATCCGGGGAACGGCCATAAAAGGACTCAGTCCGCAGAGCACAAGAGCCGCCGCCAGCATAAGGAAGGTGGTTATGGCAAACAGTCCGGCTCCAAGCCAGAGGCCGGGATAGATAAACTTGAGATACGCCCACTGTCTGGAAAGCCAGGAAATCCAGGCTTTGAGGCTTGTATCATTGAGGCGGGTCACAAGGTCGCTGTGGTCCGGAATGGTCACTGCGATTTTGTAATTCTGCAGTCGTCGTGCAAGGCTGACATCATCAACAATATTTGTTGCCCACAGCTCTGCAATGGACAGTTCTTCAAAGGTTTTCCTGCGCATTGCTGTGGCACCTCCCCATGGTTGAGCCAGTCCGGGGAACTTGCGGATGAGGCTGAGAAAGAGCACACAGACAGCCCGTCCCTGAGAGCAGATGTCATGCCTGTCCGGATAGATCTGGTGGTATCCGGAGGAAACCATACAGGAATCGTCTGACAGCAGGGGCTGTACAAGGGTGTTGAGCCATCCTTCAGGGGCCGAGTGCCCGGAATCACAGAATACCAGGATGTCAGCCCGGGTCCCGGCCTTTCGTATTCCGGCAAGCAGGTTGTGGTTTTTCTGGCTGCAGGCTCTGGCTTTTCCTGAAAATACAAGTGAACATTGCGGCTCTGTCTGTATGATTTCGGAAAGAACCGGAGCAGCGGGATCCTCTTTGTCCTGAAGGATAAATATGGTTTGAATATTTCTGGAATTCCGGACGGACAGGCTTTGAATGGTCTCAGCCAGGGTTGCAGAGGCTCCTGCAACGGGTATGAGAAGCGTGATAAAGAGATCCTGCCTGTCACTGTCCTGAACGTTCATAAAACCCCTGGAAAAATAATATGATGAATTGTCAACAGAGCTCTTTCCTGTAGATCCTGTATCGTTTATCCGGCTTGAGACCGGCATCCTCGTAAAGACGGTTCATCGCATCGTTGTCCTCCAGTGACCAGCCAAGTTCAGCGTACCGGTATTTGGGCATTTCCTGAAATAAATCGTTGAGATATTTGAATGCCAGAAGCGGCAGGCCCATTTGTCGGAATGGTTCCTTGATGCCGAAGAGTAGAGCCCTGAGGCCTGTAATTTCCGACTCGTAGAGCATTTTTTTGAACAGGGCGCTGATACCAAGATTTCCGTTAAAGCGCTTCAGGAGGGGATTGAAGTCGGGAAGGAAGAGACAGATACCTGCAAGCACGTCTCTGTGATAAATAAAAAATGCAAACTTGGGTTCTAAAATGGGAAGGAGATCTTTTGCAAGCTCCACCTCCTCTTCCCTGGTTGTCGGGACAAATCCCCAATTGTTCTTCCAGCACTCATGATAGACGGAGCAGAGCAGATGAATGTCATCTCTGGTCCATTTTTTCAGGTAGCGAATCTCAACGTCTCCCTGGCGGCAGAGCTTCTCGGAGAGTGAAAACATCCAGTCAGGAAGTTTCATGTCGCTTGTATAGTGGTAAGAAAAGAGGTCTTTTTCTTTCCGGAATCCTGCACCATGAATGAGCTCAAGGTAGTATGGCGGATTGTAGGTCATCATGAGCGCCGGGGCTTTGTCAAATCCCTGCACCAGCAGACCAATTTCATAGTTGGTGGAAGGGTTCAACGGACCACGTAAACTGGTCATACCCTCCCGGGTGGCCCATTGCTCTACCTGCTGGAAAAGTGCCATTGCCGCTTCCGGGTCGTTGAGACATTCAAAAAACCCCCAGGCGGCGATCTTTTCGTCATGGTACTGGTTGTAATTACAGTCGATTATCCCGAGAATACGGCCCACTGTCTCATTGCCGCGTCGTGCCAGAAAGAATTCTCCCCTGGAGAAACTCCAGAAGGGATGTTTTTTTCTGTTAAACAGCTTTGCCTGTGCAGATTTCAGGGGAGGTACCCAGAGGGGATTGTCCCGGTATATTTTCCAGGGCAGTTCAATAAATTCTGCCATATCTTTTCGACCCTGTACCGGAGTGACTGTGACTGCGCTGCTGTTATCAGGACTGTGCTTTCGTGGCATGGTAATTGTTGATACCTACTATAGATGGATGAGGTGGAGCCCGGTCAGTTCCATTATGATAAAACCACTGCTGTCAACACCCCTCACGTTCCAGGTACTTCCACCATGGTCTTTTCTTTGCAGCTGCCCGTACAGGAAAAGCTCTTCTCCGGTCTGACAGTTTCTTGTGAAGGTGATACTGTTTATTGCGGTGGGTATTGATTCCTGGGGTTTCCCCTCGTTTGAAATATTTGCAGAAAACAGGCTTATCTGCATCAGGCCTTCCAGGAGATAGTGGGGATAGTGAAATATGGATTGAAGTTCCCCGGAAAAATCGTTCACTTCCGGATAAAACATTTTTCCCGAAATAGTGTCTGTGTCCAGGCTGATGATGGAATGGAGCAACTGGTAGCGGTTTTGCAGTCTGGAGACCTCTTTGTACAATGCCATGGTCTCTGATGGCGGGATGACGGGGTTTTCCCCCTTGTCAGTTTTGTGCCTGCCGGGGGACGGGCGGCTTGTGTCTGCCAGGACCTGCGCCTGAAAACAGCTGTCCATGTCAGCTGCTGCCGATTCGGGCAGCGCTTTTTCAGCATCTTTGATCGAAACAGTGCAGACCTGAGGCATGGGCCCTGCCTTTTCAGCATGGGCAACGATATGAATATCAGTATCCGTTTCAGGGGGACATTCTATCATCTTCAGAAACCGGATGTTACGCAGCCTGTTCAGCTGAAGCCACGGGAAAAGGATATGAGCGGCTTCCAGAAAGCTTTCTATTGCCATTATGGCAGACATGATCGGGAACCGGAGAGACTTGGCCGGGATATGGTCGGCAAGCCACGGATCCCGTTGTGAAGAGAGGGTGCGGGTGGCCTGAAGTGTATGATTCTGCAGGTCAAGTGTCAAAAGGCTGTCCAGCATGGGCATATCCCGCAGAGTAAACCAGTGTCTGTTGTTGTCCACAGGATCGATGAGAACGGTTTCAGATTGCAGTGAATCCCTGTTTGGCATTACCCAGCAATCCTCCACCGGGCCGCAGCTGAGTTCACTGAGCATGATTTCAGCAGCCTCATGCACTTCCAGAAAGACATTCTCACCCATGTTCTGCTGCAGGATATCTTTTATCTCAGGTGATTCCGCCATACCGGCTCCTTCTATCGGCGGGAGCCAGAAGACTTTGGTCACCGTTGCGGGATTGTTCTGCTGGAATTTCCTGCAGAATGCAGCCATGGCACGATTTGCCGCACAGTAATTCGCTTGTCCCACACTGCCGTATACTGCCGCAATTGACGAGAGTGCTGCTGCAAAGCGTAATTCTCTGCTGGAGATGGCCGTGAGCAGGTTGGCCATTCCAAGGATTTTTACATCCATCACCTCTTTAAACGCAGCCGGCTGAATAAGGGGAATGAAACTGTCTCTGATGATTCCGGCTCCGTGTATCAGGCCACTCACTGCTCCAAATCGGCGGGAGACTGTTTTCATCA
>JAMOMO010000474.1 GCA_027067035.1 Desulfobulbaceae bacterium | reverse complement strand
CTGATGGAGTTTCCTGCTGCTCCTCAGCATCAGGAGGGGGTCATGCCGGTATGAATGGTTGCCGATATCATGCCCTGCTGCAATGATTTTCTGTATGAGGGCAGGATGCTGTTCAGCCTTTTCACCGATGACAAAAAAACTTGCCTGATAGCCATATCTGTGGAGCAGTTCCAGCAGCAGTGGTGTGGATTCCGGAGACGGGCCGTCATCAAAGCTCAGGGCAACGACGGGTTTGCTGCGTTCAGCTCTGCTGATGACAGGGAGAAAGAAGCCCCATCCCGGACAGAAGGGAGCGATAAGGCAGAGGAGGAGAAAGAGGACAAGGGGGATCAGGCTCAGCCATGGAGATATGTACAGGAATGAAACTGCAAGGGCAGAGATCAAAAACGCGGTTTTGTCTGCCTGGGAGAGTGGGGCTGTGTGCTTCCGGCTGCGCGTGTTTTTCATAGTTGTTGTCCATAACCGCTGATGCGGGTCGAATCCATTTCCGTGAAAGAATAGTACTATATCTGGAACAGTTGTGAAATGGAAGTAGCTCTGCAGGCAGTTGAGAATTTGTCATCATGTCCCGGAAAAAGTCCTTCTCGGAACGGGAGCCATGTTCCACCTTCTGCAAAAAAATGAGCCGTGTGGATGTTGCGGGAAAAATCCGGTAAAAGCAGCTCCTGCCACCCGCCGGAATTCCAGGCTGACGGGAGCTGCGGGAGAACAATTGAATTCCACGGGATCCCGATAAAGAGCAGCCGGGTCACAGTCGGTGATCCGGCATTTTTCGTCATGGTTCTTTTAATGGAAGATTTTGTTGAAATGCCATTTGAAATCAAAAATGAAATATGCTATACAAACAGTTTTTTTCTTAAAAAGAGACCACTCATTTTCAATATTCAACTTGACTCAGGAAGGAGAACCCAATGCAGGGATCATCTGAAAGTCTTGGTATCGTTATTCTCGTTATGCTTGGTTTTGTGGCTGTCAGTGTCATAGGCCAGGTGGTGAAAGTCCTGATTCGGACTGATAAGAAGTAGAGAGGCAACTCTCTTTCCCACCCGATTGTTTAACTGCAGCTGGAGGTTTTTTTTGCAGATCTCCTGCTCTGTGCTGATGTTCTTCAATATGTTTGTGCCACGCTGTGCCTTTACCGGCTGCGCGGGACAGCTTTCCCAGACGATACGTTTCTTGTTTTTTTTCCCATATTCCGGTGCGTTGCTGTTCTGCTTCGTGCGTGTTAGGCATATTGACTATTTTCTTTAGGATATTTGAATTTGATTTCAGAAAATGATAGAAGAAGGGATGCTTTTGTTCCGGATTCATAAGGACGATAGTATTTTTTTGCTGAAAGCTGGTGCCACAAGCCGGAACCCGTGAGCGGATGAAGGGCTGATGCCTGTTGTCACGGATTCAGGCCGTAGATACTGCAAGACAAAAAATAAGGAGAGTTGTATGAACGGAGCAGGTGAATATCTTGGCTGGGTACTGTTGGGAACTGTTGGCTTTGTTGTGCTCAGTATCGTGTTTGAAATTGGAAAACGTCTCTTTCGGGTGCAACCAGACAGCACTGAATAGGGTTCGCATCTCTTTTTCAGCTGCTTGAACAGGATCAGATTCGTTTGCCGCTTGCCGGATCAAAAAGATGAATATGTTCCGGAGCTGCCGTGAGGTGCAGTACCTTATCCTGGCTGATATGGTGAATATGGGGCAGCCGTGCCGTGAGGAGCTCATCGTTCCCCGGCAGGCGCCCGTATATTATGGTATCTGCTCCGTGGAACTCGGCATGGTCCACAGTAAGCGGCAGGGTGGAATGTCCCTGTTCAGTGAGAGAAAAATGTTCCGGTCGTATTCCAAGGGTAACTTCCTTCCCTCCGCAATCGGCACTGCCGGTGTGCAGAGGAATCTGGACGGAGTCTGACAGCCGTGCCTGCTTCCCGTCTGCACTGATCTGTGCTTTGATGAAATTCATGGCGGGAGATCCCAGAAATCCGGCAACAAACAGAGTGGCCGGTTTCTCATAGAGGTCAAGGGGTGTGCCGATCTGTTCGGCGTAGCCGGCATTGATCACAACCAGTCTGTCACCAAGGGTCATGGCCTCCACCTGGTCGTGGGTCACATATATGCTGGTGACCTTCAGTCGCCTGTGAAGCTTGCGCAGTTCCAGTCGCATCTGTACTCTGAGCTTGGCATCCAGATTACTGAGGGGCTCATCAAAGAGGAAAACTTTTGGCTCCCTCACAATGCAACGGCCCATGGCGACCCGCTGCCGCTGTCCGCCGGAGAGCTGGCGTGGTTTCCGGTCCAGGAGTTCCTCCAGCTGCAGCAGCTTTGCTGCCTGATCCACCCGTTTCTTGATATCTTTTCTGCTGAACTTTCTCAGCTGTAAACCGTAGGCCATATTTTTAAATACCGTCATATGCGGATAGAGTGCATAGTTTTGAAATACCATCGCAATATCACGGTCCTTGGGCTCAAGATTATTCACCACCCGGTCATCAATTGAGATGGTGCCGCTGCTGATCTCTTCAAGCCCTGCAATCATGCGCAGAAGCGTTGATTTACCGCATCCTGAGGGCCCCACAATGACAATGAACTCCCCTTCCTGAATATCCGTGTTGATTCCATGGAGAACTTCTGTTTCCCCGTATGATTTTGTTATGTTTTCAATGAGCACCCTGGCCATCTTATTTCTCCGTTTCAGTTAAGCCTTTAATAAATAGTTTCTGCATCCCGATCACCACCAGAACGGGCGGGATCATGGCCAGCAGGGTTGTCATCATTATAAGATGCCATTCAGGGGCCTCTTCCGCCGCTTCCAGCATCTGTTTGATACCCATGACAATGGTGTACATGCTTTTATCCGTGGTGATGAGCAGTGGCCACAGGTACTGGTTCCAGCCATAAATAAAGAGGATCACAAAGAGGGCGGCAATGTTGGTCCTTGATACCGGGAGCAGGATATCCTTGAAAAAACGCATGGGGCCTGCACCGTCGATCCTGGCTGCTTCAAGGAGTTCATCCGGCACGGTGAGGAAGACCTGGCGGAACATGAATGTGGCGGTGGCTGACGCGATGAGGGGAACAGTGAGTCCCCAGTAGTTGTTGAGCATGCCAAGGTTTGCCACGACTTCAAAAGTGGGCAGGATGCGCACCTCCACGGGGAGCATGAGGGTGACAAATATCATCCAGAAAAAGACCATTCGCAGCGGAAACCTGAAGTAGACAATGGCAAAGGCGGAGAGCAGGGATATGATGATCTTTCCAACGGCAATCATCATGGCCATGATGAGGCTGTTGAACATCATAATTCCCACTGACTGTTCTTTGGCATTACCCACACCATCCACAAAGGCGGCCTTGAGATTGATAAAGAACTGGTCACCGGGCAGCAGTGGCAGCGGAACCTGGGTCATGCGGATGGCATCATGGCTGGCTCCCACAAAGGTTATCCAGATGGGGAAGGCAACCACTGCAACTCCGAGAATCAGGATGGCATGGCTGAACCAGGTGGCGAGGGGGCGGTTTTCAATCATGATAGTTTTGAAACTGATGAAAGTGATGGTGTTCCGGGCGAGTCACTGGCTAATACTCCACCCTTCGTTCTATGTAACGAAACTGAATGACCGTGAGGGTGATAACTATGAGCATCAGAATCACGGACTGGGCTGCAGAGCCGCCAAGGTCAAGACCGATGAAACCATCGTTATAGACCTTGTAGACAAGGATCTCCGTGGCCTTGGCCGGGCCTCCCTTGGTCACGGCATGGACAATGCCGAAGGTGTCGAAAAAAGCGTAAACAATGTTCATCACCATGAGAAAGAAGGTGGTGGGTGAAATAAGAGGGAAGATAATTGTCCAGAATCGCCGTACCGGACCTGCCCCGTCAATGGCTGCCGCCTCAATAAGTGATTTCGGAATGGCCTGCATACCGGCAAGAAAGAAGAGAAAATTATAGCTGATCTGCTTCCAGGTTGCAGCAAGAACAATGAGGGCCATGGCCTGATTTCCGTTCAAACGATGATTCCACTCATACCCGATTCCATGGAGCATGTAGGAGACAATGCCCAGGGTTGGGTCAAAAATAAACATCCAGATGGTACCGGCAACCACAGGGGCCACGGCATAGGGCCAGATGAGCAGTGTCCGGTAGGTGCGCGTTCCCCGAACCACATGGTCGGCCGTTGCTGCAAGCAGAAGGGCAACAGTGAGTGACAGAAAGGCCACCAGTGATGAGAAGACAATGGTTCGCAGGAAGGTGCTGAAATAAATTTCATCTGAAAAGAGGAGCTGGTAGTTTTCAAACCAGACAAACTCACTTTTCAGACCGAAGGGGTCTTCAAGGAGCATGGATTGGTAGACAGCCTGGCTGGCCGGCCAGATGAAAAATGCCACAGTGATAAATATCTGAGGCGCGACGAGGAGGTATGGCAGTGGTGATGCCTTGAAGTGGGTTCGTTTCAACATGGTGATGCCTGCAGTAACGACGGAGAACTGGCCGTTACTGCAGGGAGCTTGTGCAGCATTGAGTTATTATCTGTTGGCTTTTTCGAACTTTCTCAACAGTTTGTTGCCGCGTTTGACAGCGTCATCCATGGCTTCAGTTGCGGTCTTGGTGCCATTCCATATGGCCTCCATCTCCTCATTGATGATATCGCGCACCTGGACAAAATTTCCAAAACGGACACCTTTGGAGTTGGGAGTGGGGGTGTTGAGACTGAGCTGCTTGATGGCTGTGTCGGTGCCGGGGTTCTTGTCGTAGAAACCCTGCTTTTTGCTCAGCTCATAGGCGGCCTTGGTGATGGGAACATATCCTGTTTCCTGATGCCACCAGGCCTGAATTTCCGGGGAAGAGAGATAGTTCATGAATTCTGAGACACCTTTGTAGTCGCCTTTGGGGTGTCCTTTCAGTACCCAGAGAGTGGCACCGCCAATGATGGAGTTCTGTGGCTTGTCGATCACATCGGGGGAATAGGGGAGCATGGCCTGGCCAAACGCAAATTTTGCCTGCTTTTTGATGCCGCCGTAGTAGGCGGAAGAGTTGATCCACATCCCAACTTCCTGATTGATAAACATGGGCATACTGTCACCCCTGCGACCACCGTAGAGGAAGAGGTGCTCCTTCTGGCCTTTGGAGACATTGTCAAGGATGCTGGTTACAGCTTTGTTGTTGAAGGTAAACTTCGTGTCGAGTCCGGCAAAGCCGTTTTCTCTGGTACCCATGGGGATGTTGTGCCAGGCACTGTAGTTTTCGATCATTACCCATGACTGCC
>JAMOMO010000473.1 GCA_027067035.1 Desulfobulbaceae bacterium | reverse complement strand
GTATCGGGGTCTGTCCCCGGCTAATGCTCAGCAAAACATCTTTTTCAGATACGGAAGCAGGGTATCTTTAATCTCAGGGTGCTCCAGGGCAAAAGCCAGGTTTGCCATCTGAAATCCCGCCTTATCCCCGCAATCAAAACGGGTGCCCTTGAACCTGTATCCGAAGATGGGCTGCTCTTTCAGGAGCTGTGACATGGCATCTGTCAGTTGTATCTCACCGCCGGCACCCTTTCCCTGGGCGCCCAGGATGTCAAAGATGCGGGGGGTGAGGATATATCTTCCAATGACCGCCATGTTGGACGGCGCATCTTTGGTGGCGGGTTTTTCCACCATTCCATTGACTCTAAAGGTGTCTTCCTGGGTCTGATCGGCATCAAGGATACCATATTTTGAAGTGTCTTCCTTCGGTACTTCTATCACGGCAACGGTGGAGGCCCGAAGGCGATTGAATTCATTGATCATCTGATGGAGCACCGGTGTTTCACTTTTGATCAGATCATCGGCAAGCAGTACTGCAAACGGCTCGTCTCCAACAATGTCCCGTGCACACCAGATGGCATGACCAAGTCCCAGGGGTTCACTCTGGCGGGTGTATATGATGGTTCCGGACTCGGGGACCAGTGATTCAATCTCTTTTAAAAGCTCAAGTTTCTGGCGCTGTCTCAGTGTTTCTTCGAGCTGAAAGGATCTGTCGAAATGGTTTTCCAGTGCTCCCTTGCCACCGCCGGTGACAAAGATCAGATGCTCGATGCCCGATGCCAGGGCCTCTTCCACTGCATATTGGATAAGGGGCTTGTCAACAACCGGGAGCATCTCTTTCGGCATGGCCTTGGTTGCAGGGAGAAAGCGCGTACCGAGCCCTGCCACTGGAAATACTGCTTTTTTGACCTTCATTATGTCACCTGGTGTATAGGGGGAAATAATTTTTACACTGAGATCGTATATGATTATTCCACTGTTTTAGTGGACAATGGAAAAACTCGTCACTATAACTGTATTCTACTGTATAGTAAATAGGTAGTAATACCAAATTTATAGCAATAAATTCCTTGCTATTGTCCTGCCATTTACGGTTTGATTAAAAGAGACATTATCTATTTTACGTTTGCCCAGAGGGAAAGATGAAATATCTGTTTGTCATTTTGGCGCTAGTCATTCTGAGTTCAGCGGTTACTCTATACTATATACAGCCTGAGGATTTGTCAAAAACTCAGGATGTTGCAGTGAGCATTAATGGCCATCAGGTCTCCAGAAAACAGGTGGTTGATCAGGGCCTGCGTCAGGGCTATCATTCCGGGAATTCTGAAGCCATATCCATTAATTCTCTGGTAACCAGACAGCTGCTGCTTGATGAGGCGCAGCGCCTCGGAATTGACAGGGAGGACGAGTTTCGCAAGGCGCTCAAGGATTATTATGAACAGTCTCTGATTAAGGTCCTCACCGACAGAAAATTAAAATCCGTAAAAGTTACGGTGACCGATGCGGATGTGGACCGCTATCTCGCCTGTTCCGGGCAGATGATGACGTTTACCAGAATCCCGGTTGAAGGGGGGAAGGTACTGCTGGATCAGGGGCGGCAGAACAGTGTGCTCTTTGATGACCTCTCTGAACCGCTGCGCATTGTCCTTGCCAGTCTGAAGCCGGGCGAGAAGATCACCCAGTTCGATACCGGTACGGAAGTCGGGGTGATCCTGCTTGATAAAATGGAGAAGGCAGAAGGTTTCGACCCTGTGAAGTATGACCGTGACCGGGTCCGGGAACTCCTGAGTAATTACCAGAAGAGTCTTGAAATTGATAAATGGATAAACGGTCTGCGGAAAAACGCATCTGTTGTTGTTTTTGAAGAGGATGAGAAGAATGACTAATGCCGTGAGATATAAACGAAGAAATTACTTTATCAAAAAGAACTTTCAGGGAAAACTGATTCTTGGTTATTTTCTGTTCATGGTGGCTGGCTGTTTTATCTTTGCCATCATCCTGGCCCTGTTGTCAGCAGACAGTATGACCATGGTGTACCAGAACAATGACCTCAGGATTGGCCAGACACCCTTTATGCTGATCAAGCAGCTTCTCACCGCCCACTGGATCTCGATTGTCCTGGGCAGTGCCTTTGTTGTCGTTATTGCAATGTTTATCACTCACCGGCTGGCAGGGCCCCTGTTCAGGATTGAGCGGGCTGTGGATAATATGGTCAGCGGCCAGCTTGATGATGTGATTTATCTGCGGGAAAAAGATGAGGGAAAAGAGCTTGCCGCCAAGTTGAATCAGTTTAACCGGGAACTGTCCGCAAATATTGCCGAGATCAAAAAACGCTCCAAGAACATTGATGACCTTCTCACCCAGCACGCTGCCATTGACCTGGCCACTGCTACTGCAGAGGACTGCGCCTCCATCTATAATTCCATTACCAGGCAAAACCAGATTATCAGGGACATTGTCGCGTCATATCAGCTGATTGATGACTAAACTCAACTGTTCAGTTCTTGCTTTTGTTCTCTGCCTGGTCACTCTTGTCGGGACAGCCCAGGCACGGGAGCAGAAAAGTCGCTATGTGACCCTTGCATACAGTGACAGGAATGTGTTGCGGGAATTTAATGATAACCTGCGGCTGAACCGCTCTCTCAGCTATTCCATGCGGAAAAAGAATGTGGTTACAAGTGCCGATGAGGTACTGGCCAAGGCCGATATTATCATCGAAAAGGTCCAGGTGGTGCTCGATATGTTTCCGAACAAGTACCATATCCGCCTGGTGATTGTCCCGGATTCCAGTGATGTGGCCCGGATCTATAAACGAAAGTACGGCAAACGGGTCAACCATATCGCCTACTACTCCCTTTCTGAAAAAACCATCTATGTCTCGGCAGATGATGTCAGTCTTCGGGTACTGGCCCATGAGGTGGGGCACTCAGTTGTGGATTTTTATTTCAAAGTCCGCCCCCCGTACAACATCCACGAACTGATGGCCCAGTTCGCAGAAAAACACGTCACCGACTGACATTGAACCGGGTATCTTTCACACACGTTGTGGAAAAAATATTTTGCAGGGACAGTTGTCGGCTACTATTGCCTCCATTGAGGACAAGGGATGGATATCTATCGATTTCATAAACTGGCTCTGGTGCCACTTCTTCAGCAGCGGCAGGATTCACTGGCAGCTGTGATGGAGTTGTCTGCTGTGGAGAAAGAGCAGTTTGTGAATTTCATCCGGATCAATGGACTTGCGGTTATGTGGCACCAGTTCCTGAAGGAACAGTGTCACGCTGCCGATTTTCCCCCAAAGCTGCTGAAACGGCTTGAGAGTTTATCCATGGGGGTTGTTGCCACATACCTCATCCAGAAACATATGCTGGAACAGGTCGCGACCATTTTTGTGAAGGAGTCCATTGTTCATGCGGTATTTAAGGGCGCTCACATAAGGGAAATCATCTACAGTCAGCCATCGGTACGTCCTTCCTGCGACATCGATGTCCTCATTTATCCGTCAGATATGACCAGAGCTGTCAAAGCGCTTGTGGATGCCGGTTTTTCCCTTGAGGTGAAACGGCAGAATATCAGCCATGAGCTGACCCTGGTCTCCCGAAATGTCTCAATAGATCTTCACTGGCATATCCTCCGTCCCGGAAGGCTGCGGACATCGCTCACCGATGAATTTCTTTCCAGGCGGCATGACTATGGTACTCACATCGGTTTTGATGCGGAGACAACGCTTTTTCTCATGCTGGTCCATCCGGTTTTTACCAAATATTGCACCACCTCACTGGCATCGCTGGTACGTTTTGTCGATCTGCTCAGGTGGATAAAACAGCAGGAGATTGACTGGGATAGTCTTCTGCAGCTCCTGGAAAGCTATGGCGTGAAGACAGCGGCGTGGATCACCGCAGTGTATCTTCAGGAAGTCACGGGCGAGACATTGCCGCCGGCCTTTCTCGGGAAGATACAGCCATCCGGTTTGAAGCAGCGATACCTGAAAGGATGGATCAGTTCAAACCGGGCCGGAAGGCTGTATTCTCATCCGCTGCTTATTCAGCTTGGACTGACGATTCCGGCACATGATTCAATTTCTGATGCCATACGCTTTTTGAAAACTCTCGGGAAGGAACAGAAGCAGGCACAGGCCAAAATGGAAACGCTGTATGCCGCCATAGGCAGGAAAATTTCCTGAACAGAATGTCACAGGGGTTAAAAATGGTGTTCCAGAAGATCAAGGTAACGCCTCTTTAATTCCCCGACCCATTCCGGATTTTTCTGCAGTCCAAGCAGACCATGCCCGAACCAGTAGTAAAGAATTGACGGCAGCTCCCGAAGAACAGCACGCCTGCTGTCACTGTTATTCCACCAGAACCCGTTTGTTTCTCGTGAAAAAGATGCCATATAGCTGAACCGGTACGGACTGTTCCGGAACAGGTGCTCAATGGTCCAGCGGACGCGATAGAGATGATATGGATCGCTGACCAGAAGTATTTTTGTATAGTTGTGTTTCTGTAAATAGGCCTTGAGAAGAATGCCCTCTTCGTAGGTATTGGTTCCGGAAGAGGGGAGCATGACCATCTGTTCCGGTAATAACTGCTGCTTTAAGAGATTGCTGTAGGTTATCTCAGTGGTTGCGATGATCTTTCTGCCATAGCCTTTCTTCAGCAGAACAACTGCCCGGTCCAGTCGCATGGGGTTAAAGGAAAGGCAGACGATAAGATCCGAGTAAACCGGCTCAGTTGACTGGTCAAGCCAGGCCCCGATGTTCCTGAAAAAGAGAGTGCCTCCTGCCACAGTAAAAAGCAGAAGAACAAGCAGGATTTTTAATTTTGATTTCAACAACAGCTACACCGATACGTTACAGCAGGCTATTTCCAGCAGCTTGTAATAAGGGAGATGATTCTTTCAAGCTCATTGTCACTCATGTTTGTTCCGGATGGCAGGCAGATACCACGCTCAAATAACTCACTGGAAACAGCACCGCCGATCATCTCAAACGTTTTGAACAGCGGTTGCAGATGCATGGGCTTCCAGGTCGGTCTGGCTTCAATGTTGTTCTCCTCCAGCAAATCAATAATTTTGTCACGCCCGAATCCAGCCACAGCCGGGTCAATGGTGATGCAGCTCAGCCAGCGGGTGGAATGGGCATAATCCGGCTCCGGCATAAATGAAACCCCCGCCAAATCACCCAGGCTTTCCCTGTATCTTGCAAATATTTCGCGTTTTCCGGAAACCCGATCTTGCAATACCCGCAACTGCCCTCTGCCGATAGCAGCCAGCACATTACTCATGCGGTAATTGTATCCCATCTCGGTGTGTTCATAATGAACCGCCTCATCCCGTGCCTGGGTGGACCAGAACCGCACCTTCTCAATCAGCTCCCTGTCATCAGACACTATCATT
>JAMOMO010000472.1 GCA_027067035.1 Desulfobulbaceae bacterium | reverse complement strand
TTCCCATACCGCCACATGACTGAAGTTGGCATCATCGCGCTTTGCCTCGTTTTCTTCCGTTTGACTCTCTTCCCGGAGATGACAGCCGCATGATTCTTCACGGGCCAGGGCGTCACGGATCATGATTTCCGCAAATTCCAGAAAGTCGGCAAGACGGCCGGCACGTTCCAGCGACTGGTTCAGCTCTTCGCCGCTGCCGGGAATATAGACTTTGCTCCAGAATTTCTCCCGGATGCCGGGAAGAATTTCCAGTGCTTTTTCAAGCTCCTCCCTGTTTCTGGCCATACCGCAATGATCCCAGAGGAGCTGGCCGAGTTCTTTGTGGATTTCGTCCACCGTCAGTTTGCCTTCAGGGCCGCCCTCACTGATGGTAAGGAGCGCTTTGATACGTTCCTCGACCTGCTTTGTTGCCTCGGAGAACGGTTCAGCATCACAGCTCACCGCATCAAGGGAATGGGTACCGATATAGTTGGCAATGGATGTTGCCACAATGAAATAGCCATCGGCCAGACCCTGCATCAGGGCACTGGCACCAAGACGGTTGGCACCATGGTCCGAGAAGTTGCATTCCCCAATGGCAAAGAGGCCTGGGATGGTGGTCATCAGGTTGTAGTCCACCCAGAGTCCACCCATGGTGTAGTGGACAGCAGGGTAGATCATCATTGGTTCGTAGAGCGGGTTGGAGTCGGTAATTTTCTCATACATCTGAAAGAGATTACCATATTTTTTCAGGATGGTTTCCCTGCCGTCACGTTGGATTGCATCTGCGAAATCAAGATACACGGCCAGATGGGTTGTTCCCACGCCCTTTCCCGCATCGCACTGCTCCTTTGCATTCCGTGAGGCAACATCGCGCGGCACAAGATTGCCAAAGCTTGGATATTTGCTCTCCAGGTAGTAATCCCGTTCTTCTTCCGGGATGGAGGCGGGCTTTCTGGTGTCCCCGGGAGTGGCAGGCACCCAGACCCGACCGTCATTGCGCAGACTTTCACTCATCAGAGTGAGTTTAGACTGAAAACTGCCATGTACCGGAATACAGGTTGGATGGATCTGCACAAAACAGGGATTGGCAAACCCGGCACCCTTTTTATGGGCCCTCCATGCGGCGGTAACATTTGATGCCATGGCATTGGTGGAGAGGAAATAGGCGTTGCCGTAGCCGCCTGTGGCAAGAATAACGGCATCGGCTGCATGGGTTTCAAGCTTTCCGGTGATTATGTTACGGGTGACAATCCCCCGTGCCTTTCCATCCACCAGAACCAGTTCCATCATCTCCTGACGGGTATGGATGGTCACTTTTCCGGCTTTTATCTGGCGGGAGAGGGCGGAGTAGGCACCAAGCAGGAGCTGCTGTCCTGTCTGACCCCTGGCATAAAATGTTCGTGACACCTGGGCACCGCCAAAGGATCTGTTGGCAAGTGTTCCGCCATATTCACGGGCAAATGGTACTCCCTGGGCAACGCACTGGTCGATGATATTGTTGCTCACCTGGGCCAGGCGATATACATTTGCCTCACGTGATCTGAAATCTCCGCCTTTGATGGTGTCATAGAAGAGGCGCTGGATTGAATCACCATCATTCTGGTAATTTTTAGCAGCATTTATCCCGCCCTGTGCCGCAATGGAATGGGCCCGTCTCGGGGAGTCCTGAATGCAGAAGGTGCTGACCTCGTATCCCTGTTCTGCAAGGGTTGCTGAGGCCGAAGCACCGGCAAGTCCCGTGCCGACAACAATGATTCTATGTTTACGGCGGTTGGCCGGATTGACAAGTTTGGAGGAAAAACGATGATTATCCCACTTTTCGGCCAGAGGACCTTCCGGGACATTGGATTTAAGTTCCATGGTTTACCTGTTTCCTGTTTATTTACCTGTCCCGAAGAGAAAAAGAAGGGGGATGGCAGAAAAAATGAGAAGAAAGAAAATGGGTACAAGATTGCTCAAGCGACCGATCAGACCATTGTACCGGGGATGGTTGACACCAAATGTCTGCAGCATTGACCAGAACCCGTGACTGAGATGGATGGCAAGTCCAATGAAGGAAATGATATAAAACATTGAGACAATAAGTGAGCTGAAGAGTCTGGATATGGTCACTCCAATGCTTCCATGGTCGCCAAAGGAGACCACGTAGGTGTGCAGTAATACAAAAAGGAGAATACAGAGCCCGCTGTAGATCATGGTCGCTGAGGCCTGTGAGTTCTTATAGGCCCGGGTCTGAACCTTATAGCCCTGACCCCGTGTTTTACGGTTCTGCAGAACAAGCAGTGTTCCCGTGATGATGTGTATGGCGAATATGAGAAACAGCCCTTTACTGAACACAGAGACAATGAGGGGATGACTGTGGAGCTGATCCGCATAGGCCTGGAACAGTGTGATTGAGGAAAAAAGGGTGGCATTGCCCGCTGCATGGCTGCAGAGGAAAAGAATCAGGCAGAAACCGGTGGCTGCCATGATCCATTTTTTGCCGATGGATGACTGGAGGAATCGTATGAACCACATAAATTTTGACCTCTCGGTAGAGGGTACGGGTTAAAGGTGTTTTTGAATAAAATTCAAAAGTAATTACTCTTGAACCGGTGATGTTTTGAAGACTCTGTCTGGCCCTGCGTTTCAAAAGACAGGGAAGAAAAAGATAATTTGAATAGAAAAATTATCCCCGGCTGCACAGCGCATCCTGTTACCTGTGTGTGAACAGACCGGATCGTCTTCAAACGATCAAAGATTCAATTTGATAATAAAAGAATTGGAGAAAAATGAGTAGCTCTTAATTTGAGTTGTGTGATATTTTTACACCTGCTATGGTTGCCCGCACATTGCTCATGAAATCATCATGCTGCTGTTTACAGAAAAGTTGGTGAAATCAGCTTACTGCAGCAGCGCTTAGCAGATTTTATCACGGATTCAGGAAGAGGTTGATGAATGGCTTGTAAAGGAATTATTTTTGATCTGGATGGTACCCTGCTTGATACCCTTGAGGATCTGGCGGAAGCAGCTAATAAGACCTTGGAATTCTACGGTTTTCCTGCCCATCCTGTGGATGCGTATCGTTTTTTTGTGGGGGAGGGATTAAAGACTCTGCTGCAGCGGATAGTACCTGGAAGCGACAGAACTGAGGAGCAGCTTCAGGAGTATATGAAAAAATTTGCAGAAATTTACTCTCAAACCTGGAATAGAAAAACCGCCCCTTATGAAGGGATTCCGGAGATGCTGAATGATCTGACTGGTGCAGGACTGCCACTGGCTGTTCTTTCCAACAAGCCGCATGCGTTTACAGAACTCTGTGTTGAGACTTTTTTTCCGGATAAGCCTTTCCTCCATGTGTTCGGGCAGCGTGATGCCGTTGCCAAAAAGCCGGATCCGGCAGGTGCTCTTGATATCGCCGGAAAGATGGGTGCTGCTGCGGAGGATATTCTTTTTGTGGGAGATACGGCAACTGATATGCGGACCGGAAACAGCGCCGGTATGAAAACCATAGGAGTTGAGTGGGGTTTTCGTACACGTGCGGAACTGGAGGAAAATAATGCCTGGAAAATTGTTACACATCCTGTTGAGGTGGTAAGTCATGCCATTTAATCCTTTTATCTTAAGTCCTGTGATGCAGATTGCGGCCCCGCCTCTGCTCGGTGCCTTTATTGGCTATCTCACCAATAAGGTGGCAATTAAGATGCTCTTTCGTCCCCTCACCGCAAAGCGAATCCTTGGGGTCAGGATTCCGATGACGCCCGGGGTAATTCCTTCCAAGCGTGCTGAACTGGCCGTTAATATCGGTGAAATGGTGGGCAGTCACCTCCTCACCAGTGACGAGATCAGTAAGGCCCTGGAGAAGGAAAGCTTTCAGAAAACCCTTTATGAACTGATTGAGAGCAGGGGAGAGACGCTTCTGCAGAAAGATCTGGGCCCTGTGAGTGAGATTATTCCGGAAAAATATCAGAGTTATTATCAGGTGGCTGTTCAGGCCCTTGCCGATCAGGCCCAGAAGGCCATTCACTCATTTATTGCATCGGACTCCTTTGAAGGCATCCTCGAATCGTCCATCGATGAGCAGTTTGACCGCCTTCTGGCCACGGATCTTCAGACATTTATTCCGGGTTCCGACCGGGAAAACGCCTATGCTTTTCTGGAAAAAAGTCTTGGTCGGATGCTTGCAAGTCCTGCAATGGAGGAGTGGGTTGAGACCTTTGTGCAGCAGAAGGTGTATGGGACGCTGCAGCAGGAAAAAAGTCTTCAGGACATCCTGCCTGCCTCCATGCAGGATCTGATGGTTTCCAGCATCGAAAGCCAGACACCGCTTCTGCTTGAAAAACTGGCGGGCATCATTGCTGAGCCGGAGATCAGAGACCGGATAGTCACCGGTGTCCGTATGGGAGTCGACTCTTTTGTTGCCGGCATGGGACCCATGGCGGCCCTTGCCAGCGGTTTTCTTACTCCGGAGCTTGTTGAGGCCAAGGTTCGTGAATATCTGGTGGAAAAGGAAGAGGACATCGTCGGCTGGCTTCAGAACGAAGAGGTGCAGAGCAGGGTTGCCGGAACCCTTCGTGAACGGGCAACGGATCTCCTCGGGACTCCCCTTGTGAAGATGCTGGGTGAAGATCCCGATGAGGCCGTAGATGGTTTCTGCAGGAATCTCAGCCGGCAGCTTGCCTCTCTTTTAAAGGAACCGGAGACAACCAGCGCCATGGCCTCCATGATACGCGATAATGTGGAGACCCATATTGATGGTGGAAAACTGCCTGTATCCGAGGTCCTTTTCGATCTCCTGGGATCAGACGGCGTTAGCCGCGGCAGGGAATGGCTCAAAAAAGAAGTATTTGCCATTCTGAGTGCTGAGAAAACCAGAAAAACTCTGGATTCAATGCTTGTCAGCATGTTGAGTACTCTTCTGAGCCACCGTGTGGGAAAACTGTCACGTCTTCTTCCGGCAGGGGTTCGGGAAGGAATTTATGAATCCCTGCGGCGCATGTCGTCAAATATGCTGGCAGTTGAAGTACCGGGACTGGTGGCCTCCCTGAACATCCAGAAGATCGTTAAGGACAAGGTGAATTCCCTGGACCTGATGCGCCTTGAGCGTCTGCTTCTCTCTATCATGGAGGAGCAGTTTAAGTATATCAACCTCTTTGGCGCGCTACTCGGCTTTTGTATCGGTTGCCTGAACCTTCTTTTCCTCAATGCATTCTGACTGCGGTGACCGGCAGAGCTGAACCGCGCTGTTTCCGGTATTTTCCAGAGCTCTCTCCCCGCCCGAGGGAGTATTCCATAAATACATGAATGTCTTTTGTCATGTATTTATGTCACTATCGTTATAAAACCGGTTGATATCAACCAGTTGATATCAACCGGTTGCACATTTTGAACCACATCTTTATTCCCCGCCGTCTTCTTTTCCG
>JAMOMO010000471.1 GCA_027067035.1 Desulfobulbaceae bacterium | reverse complement strand
ATGGTAAAAAGTGTCCCCTGGCCAGGCGTACTCTGCACCAGGATATTCCCCCCGAGACTGTTAATAATACCATGGGCCACGGCAAGTCCGAGTCCCGTCCCCTCTCCCTGCTGTTTTGTGGTAAAATAGGGTTCAAATATTCTGCCGGTTACCTCTTCACTCATGCCTTCACCTGTGTCGCGTATCTCGATCCTGAGATACGAACCCGGTCGCAGCTGCGGCGCACTGTCCGTCATATCGGAACTGCCTAGAGAGAACGGTTGAACACTGATACCCAGTACACCCCCTGACTCCCGCATGGCATGGTATGCATTGGTACAGAGATTCATGATAACCTGATGGATTTCTGTTGGGTCGGCAATGATCGGATCACAGTTCGGATGGATATCCTGGCGGATCTCGATGGTGCTTGGCAGGGTGGACCGTAAAAGCTTACAGGTCTCCTCCACGATATCGGGAAAATGAAGGGGTTTGAGATCCCTGTCGCTCTTGCGACTGAAGGTGAGAATCTGCTTTACCAGTTCTCTGGCCCGACCGGCACCATGAAGGACCTCGGCGATATACTGTTTACTCTTCCCGGGATCAGAGCTTTCCATGGCGGCCAGCTCGGCATAACCGTATATGGCGGTGAGGATATTATTAAAATCGTGGGCAATACCACCAGCAAGGGTTCCGATTGCCTCCATCTTCTGGGCCTGCCGCAACCTTGCCGTGAGCATCTCCTTCTCACTGGCGATCTGTTTTTTCTCTGTGATATCCTCGGATATTCCCAGGAGAAACTCCGGATTCCCCTCATCATCCAGAATGGGAATCTTTATGGTGTGAATAATCCGTTTCCCCCTCTCCCTGTCATGGAGTGTCTCTTCGGGTATCTCGACCAGGGTTTTTTTCTCCAGGACCTCCCTGTCAACAGCAGTGAAAAAATCCGCTTCCTCCCTGCTGAAAATTTCATAATCGGTCTTTCCCACAAAGAGTTCTCTGGTAAAACCGAAGAGGTCCTCTGCTCCCTTATTGATACTCACATAACGAAGATCAGCGGCATCTTTTACAAAGATCACGCTGGGTATGTGGTCAACAATGGAACTGAGAAATTTTTCACTGGCCTGAAGCTGCTTTTGAGCCTTCTTCCTCTCGGTGACCTCAAGCATCAGATGGGCCGTACGACTGCTCACCTGCTTGTTCAGTTTCCGGTTGAAGACAAAAAGCAGCACCGCCGCGATGGCTATGACCAGGACGATGGCAGAGAGGCCCCAGACCATTCCCATGATCTTATCGTAGTTCAGGCCACTGTCGGGATCATAGAGAAAGCCATCCAGGGAATATCCGGGCTCGAGCATGCCCAGCTTCACAAAGGTGTCTGCAATATGCTTCCAGCGGCCCGGATTCATGTGCCCGATGTCAATAAGTCGTGGAAGCAGCAGTTCCGACATGGACTCTGCCTCAAAAAGAAGTGCCTCCCTGGAAAGGCGGCGACTGTATTTTTCAAGTATCAGATCAACCAGTTCCCCGGGATGCGCCATTGCGTATTCCCAACCCTTCAGACTTGCATCCAGAAAGGCCTGAACCCGTTCCGGATGCTCCCGCAGCTCCTTTTCAGTGGTAAAGAGACAGTCACCATAAAAATCAACACCGTAGGCCAGCGGGCGAATGGAAAAAAAAGGAATATTCAGACGTTGCAGTGAAAAGGGCCGGTCTGTCAGGTAACCCTCCATTGCCACAACCTTTCCCGAAATCAGATCATTGAGATCCCAGCTGTGATCAATGACATTGAGGCTGTCCACCTCTATGCCCTCATTAAAGAACATGGCTCTGGATTCGACAGCACCAAAGGGGCTGAGCATCACCGGTTTTCCGATTAAATCATGGATGGCGGTTATTCCGGAATCCTTCAAAATAAAAAGAGCTTCCGGCGAATGCTGGAAGATGGCAGCAAGAACAACCACCGGCTTTCCCTTCTGTCGTTCCAGCAGGAGTCCCGGCATTTCAATACCGTAATCGGCACGACCGGAAACAACCTCTTCAGTAAAATCCATATCCGGCCTGGCCTCTTTCAGAATCACATCAAGGCCCGCGTCCCTGTAATAGCCCTTTTCAATGGCTGCATAGTAGCCGGCGAACTGAAACTGATGCATCCATTTCAACTGCAGAGTGACTTTTTCAAGGGGTTCGGCAACAGCTGAAAAAACGGGAAACAGAAGAGATGAAAGGAACAGAATAACGGCCAGGCAGGCCCTGTTTTCAAACTCTCTTCCCGCTCCTCTTCCTGTTCCCTTTTCCATGAAATTTCCATTCTCCTACGACCGGTATTCCATCTCTCTCCTGGAAGACATTCAGGAAATGGACAGAAACTGCAGTTCAGGTTCAAGATTCCGCACCCGCTGCTCCCACAAAGGACACTGTTTGCGGATACATTCCCTGTTCTGCAGATACTGGGAGCAGTGCAGCGCACCTTCTGCCACCATGGGAACAGAGAGTATTGATTCGGAAAGCCGGGCCGTTTCAGTCAGTGCCAGCCATGTTTCACGCTGACAGCAACGTCCACCGCGATGCCTTGAGATAAGTTTTAAAATCCTTGCGCTGAAAGACTGGGCCATCTGTCGCGGTGCCGGAGTGAGCGGGGTGGCGGCAAGGATAATGGATACCGCAATCCCGGCACCGACCGCTGCACCGCAAGCCCCCCAGAAACCGCAGACCCCACCGGGAATATCGCCGCCGCGCCTGATCCCTGTGAGGATCGTTTCCTCCTTGATATCTCCCCCGGAATTTCTGTAACAGGCAAGAATGATCCCTGGAATCATGGCATGATGCTCAGGTCCATGCATGGGAATGGCCGGATGACTGCGGATCAGCTCAAGCAGTCGGACAAGGTCCCGCTCCTCTGTGCTGCTGCAGATCGCCTTTATCACCTCGATACCGTTTTCCCTGTGGCAGCTGTCACAGACAAAGTGCTCCTCTTCGCAGCAGCCATTGGCAGGAAGGACCCGGCCACAGTAACTGCAGGTCATCTCCTTTGAATCTGTGAAATAGTGCAGCTCGGCTCCACAGACCATGCAGCCTGCAGTATTTCGTTCTTTTCCGGATCCCTGAACAGGCTCATCACAACAGCTCATACCGGCTGAGTCACAGCAGCTCTCAGCAGCCGCGCCGATCTCCGTCTGGGGAGCACAGCAGGAGTTTTCCATTTCCAGATTGCTCACCGCACCCTGATCATCGAGGACAAAGACAGAGTCATCCAGCCAGGCCAGTTCCTGCACAGGAACCGGTGTTCGCCGTCCCTTCAGCAAAAGAATTCCCGATTCCGTGTATATTGCCCTGTGCGGTCCTCTGTACAGGACATCACAGCAACTCTTTATGCTCTCAACAGGAGCAGGGGGACGAATAGCCTCATAGGTGAGGGAAAAAAAGTCCATTCCCTCCACCTGACGATAGGGAAAGCGTTTTATAAAACGAATTGCAGCAAAACCTGCCGTCTCCATCATGGCCACCAGCTGTTCCTGCTGCATGGCGCCGCCGAGACACTCACCGCGGTATCGGACATTGTTTTTCAGTCTGGCGGGAATGGCAGTATCTGTCACAATATCCGACACCACCAGCCGGCCACCGGGTTTTAAAACCCGAAAGATCTCCTGATAGGTCATTCGCTTGTCAGGGCTGAGATTGATCACACAGTTGGAGATAACCACATCTGCAGTCCCTTCATCCAGCGGGATCGCCTCAAGAAAGCCCTTTTTAAACGTGATATTGTCATAACCGAGCCGTTCCGCCACCTCCGCCTTTGACCCATTGGCAAGAAGCAGCATCTCGTCCGTCATATCAATGCCGTAGACCTGCCCACTCTCCCCCACGGCATCCGATGCCATAAAACACTCGATTCCCGAACCGGAACCGAGATCCACCAGGGTTTCTCCTTTTTGGGGGGCACCGTCAGTCACCGGACTGCCACAGCCATAGGAGTGTTTTTTGGTTTTATCTGAGATAAAATCCGCCTCCGCCTGGGCCGGTGCCAGGGGGTTTGCAATATCCTCTTTGGCGGCAAGGGCGGCCTCACCGTAAAACTCCCTCACTGAGCTGTGCCCCGTCTCCGAGGCCAGGGAAATAAGGCAGTTACAGTGAGTGAGGGCAACTTCGGTTCCGGCATCGTCCGGGTCCAGGCAATCGTGACGGACATCCCCCATTCGCAGCAGGACATGTCCCGCCCCCCGGTGAGTATAGCTGCCAAGCTGCTCTTCAATCAGCTGCAGGGCAATGTAATTATAGAGTTCAAGGTAGGGATCGTGTCCCACCCAGTCTCCACCAGAGAGGAAGCTGTGATCAATATCACCTCCCCCCACAAGGAATTTGAAGGGATTGCTGCGGGCGGAAGATGAATCAATCAGACTGCTTTGCCGGATATCACGGAGCACCCGGCTGTTGTGCCACACTGCAGACAGCCCCTCCTCCAGGTGTCCGCAGGCACACTCTTTCATGCCAACCAGCGCCGGGGAGGGATAGACCACGCCATCCGGTCCCACCGCCACGGACTCCCAGGCGGTGTTGGAAAGATCATGTCTGGTTCCCGGTGTTGCAAAGACCTGGCTTCGCAGGGTTTCGATATTATCGATGGTCAGCCCCAGCTCGGTGGCACGTTTCCAGGCCGCCTGCAGATGGGGAAATATTTCCTGCGGGCTGATAAACTGTTCAGAGCTGCCCTTGCCCCGGACAAAGTGATAAAGCAAATGCACGGATGATGCGCCGACATCTGCGGCAACATCCATCAACCGGGACAGGTCCGCTATGTTTTCCCGACTGATGGCAACTGAGAGCGTGACAGAGATTCCAGCTTCCTGCATGGCAGACAGGTTTGTCATCAGTTTCCGATAACTGCCCCTGCCCCGCAGCCGGTCATGGCTCTCCTCCATGCCGTCAAGGCTCAGCTGGAGATGAAGCCTGTCAAGGACGGAAAGCCTGTCAAGAAACGGCTCAAGCAGCATCCCGTTTGTGAGCACGGCAACATGGACATCACTGTTTTCTGCAAGAAGATTCTCAACAAAGGGCAGGAAGTCCGGATACACAAACGGTTCACCGCCGGTAAAGGAGAAGAGGCGGCAGCCAAGGGCATACGCCTCAGCCACGGCAGCATCCAGGAGCTTAGGAGCAAGTTGTCGTGTCCTGGCAGGGGAGGCGGCAAAAAGACAGTGGGTGCAGCTGAGGTTGCAGGTATCCGTTATATGAAACCAGCACTCTTTAAGCTGCCCGAGATCAAGGGCGGCTGCCCGTCCTTCATAAGGCCGTGCCCTTTCCACAGTAAAGGCGGCCTGCAGAACCTCCCTTTCATAACGTCCTGCCGCACCGTCTCCGCATGAGTCAGACCCGAGCAGCCGGTCAGCTTCTTCAGAAACAACTATCCAGTCGGGAAT
>JAMOMO010000470.1 GCA_027067035.1 Desulfobulbaceae bacterium | reverse complement strand
CCTGCCAGGAGGGAGAAATCGTGCTCCCAGTTACTGTCACTGAGTTTCAGGTCATAGGCGTAGCTGGGGTTGTATCTGATTGTGAGAGAATCTGTGCGGCTTTTGGAGCTGAAGTTTAGAATGGGTCCGATGCTCAGCTTTTGTTTGCTGACATCCTTTGAGGATGAGTTTTCCGTCAGTTCTTCTCCCCTGTATTGCGTGTCGGAAAAATCAATCCCGGTGACAATTCCACCGCCCAGAATGTTCTGACGTGCCTGAAGGGGGGTACTCAGGAGAAGAAGTGATACCGCTATCAGTAGAAAACCAGATGATGCATTGCTCATCGCTGCCTGTTGGAGCTAATATTTATTCCGCCATGTTGGCCGTGTACCACTGAGCTGCCTTGTCCAGTCCCTGTTCAATGGAAAAATCCGGGGCGTAGCCGAGCAGGGTTTCAGCCTTTGAGATATCAGCCAGGGAATGGCGTACATCACCGGCCCGGAAGTCACGGTAAACCAGTCTGGACGTGCCCTTTTTTGCACCGCTGTTATCCACCCGTTCCTTGATCAGTTTGTGGAGATGGTTAAGGGTGGTACGCTCACCAAAGGCCACATTATAGACCTGGTTAACCGCTTCCTTATCATCCACAGTGGCTGCAAGGAGGTTGGCCTGGACACAGTTGTCAATGAAGCAGAAATCTCTGCTGGTTTCACCGTCGCCGTTAATGTAGGTATCCCTGCCTGTGAGCATACCTGCAAACCACAGCGGGATAACTGCGGCATAGGCGCCTTTGGGGTCCTGGCGCTGACCGAAAATATTGAAGTAGCGCAGCCCGATGGTGTTGAAATCATATGTTCTGGCAAAGACATCGGCATAGAGTTCATTCACAAGCTTTGTCACGGCATAGGGTGACAGCGGCTTACCGATATTGGGCTCCTGTTTGGGGAGATCCGGGTGGTCGCCATAGGTGGAGCTGGATGCGGCATAGACAAATCGCCTGACGTCTGCATCGCGGGCGGCGATGAGCATATTGAGGAATCCGTCAATGTTATTGGCATTGGTGAGAGCCGGATCTTCAATGGAGCGGGGAACTGACCCCAGTGCCGCCTGATGAAGGACATAGTCGACACCCTTACATGCACGGTGACAGTCATCAATGTTGCAGATATCACCTTGTTTAAACGTGAAATTCGACCATTGCTCATCTGTCAGCAGGCCCTGAACTTCATCAAGATTGTACTTGTGGCCGGTGGAGAAATTATCAAGCCCGACTACTTTCTGGTTGAGCCTGAGGAGGGTTTCCAGGAGGTTGGATCCTATGAAACCTGCAATTCCGGTGACAAGCCAGGTGGATTGTCTGTTCCGGAGTTTTTCTGTGAGACGGTTGTATCGGGTCATGTGATTTGTGCTGTGGTATATGTTTTTGGGACTAGAGTCTCCAGAAATGTATGTCCTCATCCTCTATTGCGTCAATTCCAAGCATGGATTTAACATCAATCAGACAGCCGTTTTTTCTGAGTGTTCCGGTGAAGAAATCGAGTGGTTGACTGCTGAACTCCTTATGGGGAACGGCTATGATGAGGGCAGCCAGATCCGTAAAGTCTTCAAGGGGAGCGAGGGCTACACCGACATGATTCATCGCATCTTCGGGCGTGACCGCGGGGTCATGGACAAGGGTGTCAATGCCATAGTCATGCAGCTCTTCAATGATGTCTACGACTCGTGAATTACGTAAATCAGGACAGTCCTCCTTGAAGGTGAGTCCGAAGATGCCGACTTTGGAATTCTTTACCTCGAGTCTGGCCTTCAGCATCATCTTGACAGTCTTTTCAGCAATGAATTTTCCCATGTTGTCGTTGATGCGGCGACCGGCAAGAATAACCTGGGGATTGTAGCCGGTGGATTCAGCCTTATGGGTGAGGTAATAGGGGTCAACACCAATGCAGTGACCTCCTACAAGGCCGGGCCTGAAGGGAAGAAAGTTCCACTTGGACCCTGCGGCTTCAAGTACGTTCAGGGTGTCAATTCCCAGCCTGTCAAAGATGATGGCAAGTTCATTGATAAGGGCAATGTTGAGATCCCGCTGGGTATTTTCAATGACTTTGGCGGCCTCTGCCTCTTTGATGGATGGAACGGGATAGATACCGGCTTCAATGATGGAACTGTACAGGGCGGAAATTGCTGCAAGGCTCTCGGCACTGTCTCCTGAAACAATCTTGGTGATTTTTGTCAGGGTATGTTTTTTGTCACCCGGATTGATTCGTTCCGGGGAATAGCCGACGTTAAAGTCCTGCTTCCATCGCATTCCCGATGTTTCTTCCAGTACTGGAACGCAGGCCTCTTCGGTGGCACCCGGATAGACAGTGGATTCAAATACCACTGTGGCACCCTTTTTCATATGGGTTCCGGCGGTGGCCGCTGCACCGAGCAGCGGGCGGAGGTTCGGCTGGTTTGCCTGGTCTATGGGGGTCGGCACCGCAATGATCAGAAAATCGGCCTCACTGAGATCTTCCGGGTTCTCCGTGAATGTGAGGAGTCTGGCAGCCGTGAAACCGTCGCTGTCCACTTCATTGTTGTGGTCAATCCCTTTTCGATAGTTTGCAATGGCACGCTGGTTCAGGTCGTATCCGATTGTCTGGTATTTTTTCCCGAAAGTGATTGCAAGCGGAAGACCTACGTAGCCGAGGCCGAGGATCGCCACTGTGGGCATTGTCTCTGTCATGATGGATATAACATTATTTAATGGTTGGAAGTTTTCCTATTATTGGAATATTCACTGCATTTACAACATCACTGTTATGACGAATGGTGCCACGATAGTAGTCTAATAATAAAATTGGAGCAATACCCGCGACGGCACCAAGGAACAATCCGATGAGAATGATGGGGATCTGCATGTTTCTGGAAGGCTCAAGGGGCGTTTGCGGCGGGTTGATCACCTTGATATTGTTCACCACAGCTTTTTCCTTCCTGACGAGATCAAGGTAGATATCATCTATTTTTTTATATCGTTCCTTGGCATTGATGACCTTATTTTGGAGAACGTCAAGTTGTGACTGTAGTTCCATGTCCGTAACCGATGAAAGGGCCGGCGGAATTTCAAATTTCTGTTTGAAGAGGCGCAGCTCTTTTTCAGAATCCTTCAGCTGCCGGAAGTATTCATCCCGCTGTGTTCTGGTGAACCCCAGTTCATGACGGATCAGGCTCTTGTTGGTCTCCATGTTCAGGGCAACCCAGATGTCAATGTAGCTCTGAACCAGAACGGTTGCCATGTCCTGGGCAAAGCAGGTGCCTGTTATCTGGATGATTCCTTTGGATGGTATTCCGCTGATGACCACTCTTTTGTGGAGCTTGTCAAGACGTTCAGGGGTAATTGCCGCCTGATTTTTATCCGGGACTGTCCGGGTCCTGAAAAGCCTGTTGATGTACGGCTTGAGCTTCTTTTTCAACTGGCCACTGATCTCCAGAGGAATTTCCAGTTCATTCTGCAGCTTTTCAGGCAGGATTTTGTACACTTCCGTTCTGAAGGCACTGCTGTTCATCCGCTCAATTGCCGCCGTTATATAGTTTTTGTCTCCGGTTCTTGCTGCAATTTCTTCGGTGACCTTTGAGATCATCTGGGCCCGGGGGGTTTCAAGCTGAGTGGTGGCGGTACTGCTGTACTGGGGCTGGACCATGAAGCTTATCGGCAGGGCTATGGCCAGGCCAAGGACTGTTGTGAAAAAAACAATCCATTTATGCTCCAGGATCGGAGACAGGTATTTGGCGATGAGAAATTGCGGATCTACCGGTCCGGGCTGGACATGTCGGGAGTGGGGCATTGTTGTCATCTGCTGATACCGTTCTATTGGTGTGGATACGGGTTGGCCTGCTTTTCGGGATTATGTTCGTTCAGGACGATGCCGTCAATCTTTCCATTTCCTGCCTCAATAATTGTTTTGGTCTCCTTGAGGTCGGCTCGTGTGGTTCCTGCCTTTTTGGTGATGAGCAGGAAGTAGTCAGCCACCGAGGTGAGGGAAACAATGTTTACATTGTTGCGATTGGGGGAGAGAACAGGAGAGGTGTCAAAGATTATAAAGTCATACTGAAGCCTGCTTTCCTCAAGAATTTTCGGGATATGCGAATGACGGAGGTAATCTGAGAAATTTTCACATCGAGCCCCTGCGGTGATCACATCAAGATTACTGACCCCTGTTTTCTTCACCACTGTCTGCCATGGCAGGCCGTCTTTGACAAATTCCGTGAAACCGCGGGCCTGTGGAAGATTAAAAAATTTGTGGAGCCCGGCGCGTCGCATATTGCAATCAATGAGAAGGACATTCTGCTGACAGGAGCATGCGGCATTATAGCCAAGTGCTGCAGTGAGAAGAGTACTCCCTGTATTATCGCGGGGGCTGGCAATGAGAAGAATATTTCCACCGGCGTTTTCAAAACTTGCAAATATTTTTTCCCGTATCCGGGTCAGTTCCGCATAGTGATACGCTTTTTCAATAACAGGGCTGATGGGCGGTATTCCGGCATCTGCCGTGTTCCCTGAAGGGCCTCTCTCTGTTCTGCAGCTGGTATTGGATACCTGCCTCCCTGAGGAAGCGTTGTGCTCCTGGCTGGCTGCCGGAAGGGCATGATTGACCGATGTTTCTGCCGGGTTGAAACTACCGTGGTGAGGGGTTGTATCTGTCTGTGCCCTGGAAATTGTGGCAGGGGAAACCGATATCTCATCAAGATTTACAGCATCCAGGGGATGTAAATCAAAGAGCTCGCTGCTCCTTGCTTCTGGCTCTGCTTCAGTGTGAGAGAGGGTCTGTGGCGGGACACAGATTTCATCAAGATCCAGTCCCTCAAAAGGATCAATACTGTCAGCTGAATGGATGCTGCCACATATATTTGCAGTATTTTTGTTTTTTTCCTGTGGCATATCAGTGGGCTGAGAGCAGTTGCAGATCCTGGTGTTTTGATGTTTTCCGGTTCTTCTCTGTTAAGATATTAGTATAACATAATAAAACTCGTTTGCAACTTGGGTATGGATTTGCCTGGCACTGTAAATGTTCACTTCTGTTTCCCGTAATGTGGTGGTTTTACCCGGGTAACTGTCTCGGGTGGGTTTCTGTTCAGATAAATCGTTTCCCATAGATACAGTTGAAAATTTCAAGGAGCTCTCTTCCCAGGGCAGCATAGTCATGGGAGGCAGTGCTGTCTGGTGCCGATTCAAAGATAACCTTTCTCTCCACATGGGCCATGTCGATTTCAGGACAGTTGTGGATATGACTGTTGAAGATACTGATGCCCTTTCTGGAGAAGTATTTTTTTATCTGGTTGAGGTTTTGTGCGGAGTTCCCCCAGTCGGGATCGTATTTTGTCACAAGAGCAGCAAGGAGTTTCAGCCTGTTGTTGTGTTTCCGGATTCCCGCGATGAGATCAAGGTAGGCGGCCAGTCCATCGAGTGAA
>JAMOMO010000469.1 GCA_027067035.1 Desulfobulbaceae bacterium | reverse complement strand
CACCGGCAGGCGATAGATAAAATTCACTCTTTTGTGGAAGATATGGGTCTTCAGGTAGAGGGTGTGGAGCCAAGCCCCATTCTTGGCCCCAAAGGCAACCGGGAATTTCTGCTTTCAATAAGCGCTTAAGACTTTTTCTGGGTCCCGGACCACACCCCGCGAGGGTGAGTAATGAACTGCCTGTCGTCGCAGGAGAACTGACCTGACCACGAACAGCCCCCTGCCGTGAGATTTTATCACCCGCAGAAAACTCCTTTCAGCGAAGCTTTTTCCAGCCTCTCACCAGTTCGACAAGCGTCCTCACTGCGGTCCCCGAAGGACCTTTCGGGATATAAGTCTTTTTTGTGAAATCCCAGGCTGTTCCGGCTATATCAAGGTGTGCCCAGGGAGTCTCTCCCACAAACTTCTGCAGATAGGCCGCTGCGGTGATGGTTCCAGCAGGTCGTCCACCGGTATTTTTGATATCAGCAATATCCGACTCTATCTGCTCTGCATATTCCTTATCCAGAGGCAGCTGCCAGAGAGGCTCCCCGCTTTTATCTCCGGCCTCAATAATACGCTCAATGAGATCCTGATTATTTCCAAGAAGTCCGGTACGATGATGCCCGAGCCCGAGTATCACGGCACCCGTAAGGGTGGCAAGGTCCACCACACAGGTGGGTTTATAGCGTTTTATTCCATAGGCAAGACTGTCAGCCAGGATCAGACGTCCCTCAGCATCTGTGTTTACGATTTCTGAAGTAATGCCACCATAGTGCTTTATAATATCCCCCGGTTTCAGGGCGGAACTGCCTCCCATATTGTCTGTTGCAGGGATAATGGCTATGACATTTACCTCGGGTTTTTCCTCTCCGACAACAGCCATGACCGAGAGGGCTGCAGCACCACCGCACATGTCATACTTCATATCCTCCATACCTGCCGCAGGCTTCAGACTCACTCCGCCGGAATCAAAGGTGAGTCCCTTCCCGACAAAAAGAATGGTGTCGGCCTTTTTCGCAGGGGCCTTATATTCGAGAATCACAAGTTTTGGGGCTTCCGCAGACCCCTGGTTGACTCCGAGCAGGCCCCCCATCTTGAGCCGTTTCATATCTCCTTTGCCAAGAACACTGCACTTCATCTTATAACGTTCTGCAAGGGAGCGGGCATATCCGGCAAAGCTTGCCGGAGTCCAGCGGTTCCCCGGCTCATTGGCCATATCACGTGCCTTGCAGGCTGCCAGTGCTGCATTTCGGGCCCGGTTTATCCCCCTCTGAATCTTCCCTTTAGCACTGGAAGGATATACAACTATCTCTTTAATTCCGGTAAATTCTTTTTTCTTCTTTTTACTGTCTGCCTTATACTTGTCAAAGCGATAGTCACCAAGCAGAATCCCTTCAATGAGACTCTCAACAGTAGCCTCTCCGGAAAAACCTGGTATATCAGGAAGACGAAGGGCCACCCGGGAACTTCCGGTCTTCCGTGCAGCTGATGCTGCAATCCCTCCTGATTTTCGTAACAATTCACGAAGTTCATTGACATCTTTTCCTTCAACTTTGCCAAGTCCCACAAACAGTACCCGCCTTGGAGAACTCTTTTTCCTGGAGTTCCCCTTCGGATAGAGAAGAATTTTTTCACCTTTCTCAGCCTTGAAATCACCTAGCTTGAAGGCATTTGCCAGTTCTGAATCGACTTCAGTAGAGGCATTGACCATTGAATCGTTTTCATCAAGAAAAGGAAGAGAGACCAGCATATCAGCTTCGCTGCCGGCCATCTTTTTCCTGCTTATGCTAATGTTTCTGTTTGTCACTTCAAAAGCCTCCAGTGAGTGGTTATTATAAGATCTCTTCTGAATCCGTGGGCGTTCGATATTCGATACCGGACCTGAGAGCAGAGAAGAATAAAAATTGCGGACCGGCACATCCAGGAACAGTGATAAGAGTAATGCGGCATCGTATTTACCAGCAGTTTTCCGTCACGGATTCAGGTTATTTACTATAGCGTTTCACATCTGTTTGGCAAAGGATTAAAAGATCAGTATACTAAGGAAAACAGCCATCAATTTCAGTATTGGAGTAGTCACTTGACGAGCACACTTATTCTAGCAGTTGTATCAGCCATCGCTGTTTCCGCTTTCTGTTCAATCCTTGAGGCAGTCCTCTATTCCATTTCTTCAAGTCAGGTTGAAATGCTGAAAAAACAGGGCCACCATTCCGCATCCCTGCTCCAGGAACTGCGTGATGATATTGACGAGCCGATCACTGCAATCCTTACCCTGAATACCATTGCCCACACCATTGGAGCAGCAGTGGCGGGAGCTGCAGCTGCTGTTGTCTTTGGTGAACAGAATCTTATTCTTTTTTCCATTCTCTTCACGCTGGCAATCCTTCTCTTCTCCGAGATCCTTCCGAAAACCGTTGGAGTCAGCTATGCGGTCCTGCTGGCACCATACATCGCCAGACCACTTCACTGGATGATCATTATTTTAAAACCCATTGTCTGGCTCTGTCAGCTCATGACCAGACTGATCCCTCAGCCTGAAAACAATGACTCCATTTCCGCAGAAGAGCTGCAGACCATTGCAGCCCTCTCACGACAGTCCGGCGAGATCGGAGCAGATCAGGAGCGGGTGATATTCAATATTCTTGAGCTTGGCAGCAGAATTGTAAGAGATGTGATGACTCCCCGGACAGTCACTTTTTCACTTGATGAGACAATGACCGTGGCCGAGGCCATGGAAAACAGGACATCACTCTCCAGTCACAGCAGGGTACCTGTCTATCACGGGGAAACCGACAACGTCACCGGCATAATCATGCGCAGAGATGTACTGCTCGCTGCTGCGGAACAGCGTCACACCACCCAGCTTTCAGAGTTGAAATCTCCTGTGCACTTTGTCGCGGAGACCTCCCCCTTAAATCGCATTCTGGTGGAATTCTTTGAGATCCATCAGCATCTCTTTGTGGTGGTGGATGAATATGGCGCCGTCACAGGGGTGATCTCAATGGAAGATGTACTTGAAGAGATAGTCGGAAGAGAGATCATGGATGAATCGGACAAGACAAAGGATATGAGGGAGCTTGCCAGAAAGCTCAACAGAAGAATCCCCTCAATGAAAGGCCACTGAGCATCTACTCCGCAAGGGCATCAAGCTGAACTGAGAGTTTTGCTGGCGCACCGTCACGAATTATGGAAAGCTCCACCTGATCTCCAACGGCATATTTCTCCAGTTCGTTTCTGATATCATCATAGGATGTCACCTTATTTCCCTGGATGGCAGTGATTATATCACCCAGCACTATTTCAGTTCCATACTGTGTTGTGGGGCGGATTCCTGCTCTGTGTGCAGGACCACCCTGCTCGACGCCAAGTACAAGCACACCTTCTCCCTCAATGCCAAGTCTCCTCACCAGCCGTGCATCTGCAAGGGAGGCACCTATCCCGGGTCGAATAAGTTTACCGCTCCGGATGAGCTGGGGAATCACTCTGTTTATTTCACTGACAGGCACTGCAAAGCCGATTCCCGCATAGGCCCCTGACGGCGAATAAATTGCAGTGTTCACCCCAATCAGCCGTCCCGCACTGTCAAGAAGCGGACCTCCGGAGTTTCCTGGATTGATGGCCGCATCGGTCTGAATCATATTGCGGATGGTCCGTCCGGTTATCGCCTTTATTTCACGTCCGAGTGCAGAAATTATCCCGGCGGTTATGGTCTGGTCCAGGCCAAAGGGATTTCCAACAGCAAACACTTTCTGCCCCACCTGAAGATCCACCGATTCCCCGACCGGTATGGGTTTCAAAAGATGGCTGGGAGCATTGATCTGCAGCACGGCAAGATCTTTATCGGGCGCCGCACCAACCAGGACGGCCTTCCAGGTGGAGTGATCTGCCATGGTGACCTCGATCCTGTTGGCATCGCTGATAACATGGTAATTGGTAACCACCCTGCCCTTATCGTCCCAGATAAAGCCGGTTCCAGTTCCCTGGGGGATTTCCACGGCATTCAGGGAAAACATGTTTCTTCGTATTGCAATGGTGGTGATATAGACCACGGACGGGGAGATATTCTTGAAAATCTCTATGGTGTTCTTTTCGTCTTCGGCAAGATCTCCCCGTGCTGTTATGGCTCTCGGGGTGGCCGAAGGATCAAATAATCTTTTTTGCAGAGGACTGATAAGGAGCCAGAACCCGATCAGCAGCAATACAAGAATAAGCAGGGGCGAGACTCTTCCGGACATTGATTTCAGCATGGCGGTAATAAAAACTGATCAGAGATTAAGAAAGAATTTAGCTATCATGAAATAGGCCAGAACACCGAGGATATCAATGGCTGTGGTCACAAAGGGTCCGGTGGCAATGGCAGCATCGATATCAAAACGTTTCAGAATCAGAGGGATAATAGTTCCGATGGTTGCAGCCATAGCCATCGAAAAGAAAATGGAAAGGCCGACCACCACACCCAGCAGTTGTGGTTCCGAATAGCCGAAATAGGCAAGAATTCCGAGGAACCCACCATAGAGTATACCCAGGATAATTCCCACCCGCATCTCTTTGAAAATAATCTTGTGAAAGTCATCCATATTGATCCGGCCGGTGGCGATTCCGCGGACCACAATGGTGGAGGACTGGGTGGCAATATTCCCCCCCATTCCCATGACAATGGGAATAAATGAAGCAAGGGCCAGAACCTGACTCAGTTCTTTTTCAAAGGCACCGATAATAAATAGGGCCATAACGCCGCCAAGCCAGGAAGCAAAGAGCCAGGGAGCGCGCAGGATAGCATTTTCCGTTGTTGATTTTAAGAGTATTTCACGATCTTTACCCGCACCGGCCATCTGCAGAAAGGCCTCGGTTGCCTCTTCCCGCATCACATCGATGATATCATCAACGGTGACGATGCCGACAAGTCTGTAGCTTGCATCAACAACGGGCACCGCAAGAATATTATACTGGGAAATCACATGGGCCACTTCTTCCTGGTCCGTATCTGTGGTCACCGATATAACATTCTCCCGCATGATGTTTTTCAACTGTCTGTGCGGGGGGTTGGTGAGCAGTTCACGCAGTGAAACCACACCTGCCAGCTTGCCGTCACCGAATGTGATATAGAGATAGAAGACCATCTCTTTTTCTTCACTGCGTTTCTGAACTTTGGCAATGGCCTCTCCGACACTCAACTCCTCATCAAGGTACATAAAGTCTGGAGACATGAGTCCACCGGCGGTTTCCGGATGGTACTGCAGCAGTTCATCAACCTCTTCACGGTCAGCCTGTTCCATCTGGGCACGGATTGCTGAACCAAAGTCATCGGGCAATGCCTCTATGATATCAGCTGCATCATCAGATGCCATCTCACTGATGACATCTGCCATGAACTGGGGTGTGAGGTTTTCAACAAGAGAGACCATGACAGATTCATCAAGTTCACTTAAAAACTCTCCAACCTGATC
>JAMOMO010000468.1 GCA_027067035.1 Desulfobulbaceae bacterium | reverse complement strand
AGGATCAGGGTGATGACGCAGCAGTACTGATGAGCCCTGATGCTCATCAGAAAAATATTTCAGTTGAGGCAGATGAAAAAGTACAGTGACAAAGCCGGTGAACTGCAGGCCTGGATGCTTGCCGTACGACGGCACATCCACCAGAATCCCGAGCTTTCGTCTGATGAATATAATACCGCGGAATATATCAGCGCTACCCTTGCAAAGCTTGGTATCTCCTGCAAAACCGGGATTGCTGGTACCGGAATTACAGCTGAGACAGGTCCGGAGAATGCCCCCTGCACAGTGGGCCTGCGCGCGGATATGGACGGGCTGCCCATTCAGGAGGAAACAGGGCTGGATTTTTCTTCCAGGAATGCAGGGGTTATGCATGCATGTGGCCACGATGGCCATGTTGCCATGCTGCTCGGGGCTGCACGGATGCTTCAGGAAACTGATCTTCCCGGCAGGGTACGTTTTATCTTTCAGCCGGCGGAAGAGAGTGGCAACGGAGCTGAAAGGATGATCCGGGAAGGAGCTGCTGACGGCCTTTCAGCCATATTCAGCGGTCATGTCGACACCCATTTTGACACCGGTGTAATCACTGTTGATGAGGGGATTGTCTGTGCGTATGCCGATCCCTTTGTGATTCAGCTGCGGGGCAGTGGCGGGCATGCTGCCAGGCCCCATGAGTGTAAAGATGCTCTTGTGGCTGCAGCAGGGCTTGTCACGTCTCTGCAGTCCCTTGTGGCACGTGAGGTGGATCCCAATCATTCTGCCGTGTTGACGGTGGGTAAAATACGGGCCGGTGAAATTCATAATATCATTGCCGATGAAGCCATACTTGAGGGGACCATCCGCAGCACCCATCCTGATGCGCGGAAAAGACTTCTTTCCGGGCTCAGGCGGATGGTGGAGTCGGTTGCCGGGTATTATGATGTGCGCTCACAGCTGCTTTTTCCTGACAGTCTTCCGGCAGTAATAAATGATTGTCAAGGCGCATCAATTGCCAAAAAAGCAGCCGTCTCGGTTGTCTCAGAGGAGAGGGTCTGTTCTCAGGGGCCATCAAGCCTTGGGGGCGAGGACTTTGCCTTTTATCTGCAGAATCTGAGGGGCTGTATGGTACGCTTTGGTGCAAAACCAGCTGCTGCTTCCGGTCCTGCTCACAGTTCAACGTTTGATTTCGATGAGAGAGTGCTTTCAACAGGAGCGGCCTGGTATGCTTCGGTGGCCATGCATTTCTTCAATGAGACGATGAAAGAATAAGGTATGAAAAAGGAGCTTCAATGAGAACTGGAGCCGACTCTACTCCGCTGATATTTGTTCCCAGCCCGTCCTATTCCCTGGGGGTGGAACTTGAATTCCAGACCCTGGACAGAGACAGTCTCAACCTGGCGCCGCTTGCTCCGGTCCTCCTTGAAAATGCTCCTGCCATACTGAGACCCCGTATAACGCACGAATGGATACGTTCCATCCTTGAGATTCGTACCGGAGTGTGCACGTCAGTTCGTGACGTGGAGAATGACCTTCTTGAGACCTGTTCCATGGCGGAAGAGCTGGCACTAGATAACAACTGTCTGCTCTATGCGGCATCTCTCCATCCATTCGCCAGGTCGGAAGATCAGCTGCTAACCAGTGATTCCCGCTATGAACGGATAATGGAAGAGCTGCAGATTGTCGGCAGGCGTTTTATCTCCCAGGGATTTCACGTCCATATCGGAATGTCGGATGGTGATACCGCCATCCGGGTGTGTGACAGGATCCAACCCTACCTGCCACTCTTTCTTGCCCTTTCAGCCTCCTCTCCCTTTTTTCAGGGAAAGGATACCGGTCTTATGTCCTATCGGACAAAACTCTTTGAGGCTCTCCCCCTGGCGGGGATTTATGAGGAGATAGGAAGCTGGAACCGCTTCCTTGGTGATGTGAACCTTCTTCAGGAGGCAGGGGTTATTGAAACCATCAAGGATCTCTGGTGGGATGCACGTCCCCATCCGGGATTTGGGACCCTTGAAATCCGAGCCTGTGATCTGCCGACACAGTTTGCGGATATCCTGGGACTGACAGCACTGATACAGGGTTTTGTAGCGACCCTGGCCGAGACTGACTGTACAATTCAATATTGTAACCAGCAGTTTCTGCAGAGTAATAAATGGCAGGCGGTGAGGTATGGCCTTGAGGGGACTTTTTTCGATCCGCTGGGGTTTCTTGGCGGAGGGAAGATGAGTCTGCGTCAGGCAATACATCTGCTTATTGAAAAAGTTGAACCCATGGTGCAGAGGTTTTCCTCCGCGCGATATATGAAGATGCTGGACAGAATCCTGGAGCATGGACCGGGTGCCGACTGTCAACGGCGGGCCTATGCGGAAACCGGAGATTTCCAAAGTGTCATACAACAATTACATGAGAAATTCTGGGAATGAATAAATATTCTAAATCCATTGTTGCTTCGGGCCATTTGCTGGTCAGCGAGACGGCAGCAGGTATTTTAAAAGCAGGTGGCAACGCCTTTGATGCCGTGGTGGCAGCAGGCTTTGCCTCCTCTGTGGTGGAACCTGCCTTGAACAGTCTGGGGGGTGGCGGACTTCTCCTTGGTCATTCGGTGGACAAGGGGCAGAACCTGTTCTTTGATTTTTTTGTGGATACTCCGGGGCTTGGACTGGAGAAAAGGGTGGCGGATCCCCACTTCTTCCCGGTGACCGTGCATTTTTCAGGCAGTCAGCAGGATTTCAATGTGGGACTTGGCTCTGTGGCCGTTCCCGGTACCTTGAAAGGGCTTCTTCATATCCATAAACGTCTGGGGTATATGGATCTTGCTGAGGTGATGGCGCCGGCCATTACCCTGGCAGAGGGGCATGAACTGAACAAACAGCAGGCCTACTTCCTCAAACTCCTCTATCCCATCATGACTCTGCTTCCTGAAGGAAAGGCCATTTATGAGCCGCAGGGAGAGTATCTCCAGGAGGGCGATCAACTCCGCAACACACAACTTGCGGAATTTATAAAGAGTATTGCTGAAGATCATGGAGAGGAGTTTTACAGGGGAAGTATTGCAGAGAGGATTCACAGGGATATGGCCCTGAGAGACGGACTCCTGACACGGAAGGATCTTGCAGCCTACGAGGTAAAGGAAAGGCGTCCCCTGGAAGTCTCATTCCGGGAACACAGCCTTTTCACCTCACCGGAGCCCTCCATGGGAGGAGCTCTGATAGGACTTTCACTGTCCCTGCAGGACATCTCAGGGCGGCCGGATTTTGCGTTTGGGACAGGAGACTACCTCCTGCACACCACAGAGATCATGCAGAAAGTTGAAGAGATGCGGGAAAACGGCTTTTCATGTGCAGATGATCTTGTCGGTTTTCTGCAGAACAGTACAGATGCCCAAGGGGGAGAGCAGCCCAGAATGTTTTCCAGGGGAACAACCCATGTCTCCATAGCTGACAGGATGGGGAACTGTGCTGCAATGACCTGCTCAAATGGCGAAGGAGCCGGATACTTTGCGCCTGGCACCGGGGTGATGCTCAACAATATGATGGGCGAGGATGATCTTCATCCGGATGGTTTTCACTCAAGTCCGGCGGGACAGCGGGTGGCCTCGATGATGTCACCGTCACTGCTCGTTCGTGGAGATGAGGTTGAACTGGTGATAGGAAGTGGCGGCTCAAAACGGATTCGGACTGCTGTGACCCAGGTACTCTGCCAGGTTATAGATTTTAAAAGAGATATTCAGGAATCAGTTGATGCTCCAAGGCTCCACTGGGATGGGGAAGTGCTACAGATGGAACCTGGTTTTTCCAGGGAAGCCGTGACCATGGTCAGTGGGAAGGTGAAGGTGAATGAGTGGCAGGCAAAGGGTGTTTTCTTTGGAGGAGTCCATGCAGTTATTCCCGGCATCAAGGGTGCTGCAGACGACAGGCGGGGAGGAAAGGTTGTGGAAACAAAGTAGGCTGAGTGATAGCTGCGTAGATTATATGCACCCGGCTCCGGGACCGGGTAAAAAAGATACACAGTTGCATTCTTCAGTGAAGAGCATTCTTGTGAATTAAATATATTGTTTATTAAATACAGTATGTTATTTAATGCGGTTGATTCTGGCACGTATGTTGAAACAGTATAGGAAAAATGAACTTCATTTTTTCTTCCCCTCCCTAGCCCCTTTGGTCTGTTCCAAAGGGGTTTTTTTTTGCTCTTTTACTGGCGTGTGTGCTTCATGGTGTGTCTGTGTTCTGGTTGTTATACAATATATTGTGGATTTGTGCCTTTCCATCCTTGACAGGAGTTTTTGCAGAAGATATGATAATACCACGTTTCAGGTGTCTTCAAAGAGACTGAAAAGGGAACTTCGTGTGAATCGAAGACGGGCCCGCCGCTGTAACCGGACTACGGCTCTGCAACATGCCACTGGCAATGGAATTATTGTCGGGAAGGCGCAGAGTGAAACATTTCCGGGAGTCAGAAAACCTTCCTGAAATTATTGAGATGATTGCTGTCGTGGAACAGTGGCGATCAACTGATCTTGTGGATAAATTGGGAAATCCCGGGTCTGATTATTTTTTCAGCCTGGGATTTTTGACTTCTCAGGCGACGAAACAGGTTAAGCCTGAGGAGAATGCTGAAATGGTTGTTTACGAACGGAGTTTGACAAAGATGTATCTGTGGCAGGTCACTGACTGGGATTCTTTTCAGCGGATCATGCGACATCTGCTGAGATAGGATAACTGAAGCAGAGGGGGCTTGACGCTGATTGAACGCCTCGGCAGGCCCCTCTCTGTTATGTCATTTTCAGCTGAACAGGTTGCCGATCTGGAACACGGCGACCGCTGCCAGAAAGGCAAAAGCGGTATTAAAGGCCATGGAAAAAAATGCCCATTTCCAGGATGCCTCCTTGGCAATACAGACCACTGTTACAAAACAGGGTGCATAAAACATTATAAAGACAAGTGCGGAAACAGCCACAACTCTGTTCCAGTTCGGGTCGTTGACCAGTCTTTGCCCGAGGGATCCCGCATTCTGCGAATCCATCTCTCCCATGGAGTATACAGTGCCAAGGGTTGATATGATAACTTCCTTTGCCGCAAACCCGCCAAGCATGGCAATATTTGTCTTCCAGTCGAATCCCGCAAGACTCGAAACCGGCTCAAAGAAACTTCCTATTTTCCCTGCCACGGAATTCTGCAGGGTCTCGGCCGACTGCCGGCTGTTGATCTGAGACAGCTTCTGCTGCAGTGTGAGAGCATCTGCCGACAAGTCGCTGTCTCCGGTATCAGATGCGGCAAGTTCGTTGAGTACTGCCGGTGAAACCCCGGAGATTACCTGGCTGCGCAGCTGGTCATAATGATTCATCTGGTGATCCGGGAGTCCGGGAAAGGTCATCAGGGCCCATAACAGGATTGATATGCCGAGAATGACAGTACCCGCCTTTTTGACATATTGCCAGGTTCGTTCCCAGGTGTGTATCAGCAG
>JAMOMO010000467.1 GCA_027067035.1 Desulfobulbaceae bacterium | reverse complement strand
AAGACCTACACAATCTGCTACCACTCCGGAAAACTCGGCCCGAAAATCCGCGAAGGTGACAAACAGAGTCCGGAAGGTTTTTACAGCGTGGGAGCCAGTCAGCTGAACCCCAATTCCGACTACCACCTCTCTTTCAACCTGGGGTTTCCCAATGAATATGACAGGAGCCACAAACGGACAGGCAGCCTCCTCATGATACATGGCCGCTGTTCATCCGTGGGCTGTTTTGCCATGACTGATTTCCGGATGGATGAAATATATGCCATTGTGGAGTCCGCCATCATTTCCGGCCAATCCCAGGTTCCCGTCCACATCTTTCCCTTTAAAATGACAGCCGAGAACATGGAGGCTTACAAAGATTCGAAATGGATCGGCTTCTGGGAAAACCTGAAAGAGGGATACGACTATTTTGAGGGGCACCATTCCCCTCCGCTGGTGACGGTACAGGACAAGCGGTATCAGTTTTTCACCTTCCGCTCCCTCCTCTTTGGCGGCAACCTTCCTCCGTCGGTTCCACGAATCAAAGCCGTTACCATGAAGAGGAAAGTCAAGACGAAACGGGTGTTTGTCTCACTGCAGGCTGAAAGCAGACCACAATATGTTGCACGAACCGAGAAACAGCGAAGACGCCCTACTCCTTCAACTCAAGACCTTCTCGGTCAAGGAGACTGATACTTTTCCCCTCCACGCTGATCAGACCCTCATCGCTCATCTTTGCAAATATCCTTGATAAAGTCTCGGGAATGGTACCGAGTAGACTTGCAAGCTGCCCTTTTGAGATCTGCAGCTCCACCTGTTCAGGGTTTCCCTGCTCTAAAGAGAGATAGAGAAGGTAGCCTGCAAGCCTGGCCGGCACTTCTTTTAACGAAAGATTTTCTATCTGGGTGGCGAAACGACGCAGACGCATGGAGAGAACGGCAAGCATATTCATCACAAGAGACGGCATGGTGTGCACAAGTTCAACAAAATCCTTTCGTGGAAAAAAAATCAGAGTGGTTTTTTCAAGGGCGGTTGCATTGGCGGGAAAGGGCTGATTATGAAAGACGGGGACCTCTCCAAAAGGCTCACCTCCTCCAAAAATATGGAGAATCTGTTCCTTCCCTGAAACAGAGGTTTTAAATATTTTTACCCTGCCGGATGCCACCATATAAAACCCGGTGGCCGGATCTCCTTCAAAAAAGACCGCCTCTCCACGACCATACTGTTTACCGATTGCTATTTTTTCTATCTCATCAAGGTGGTCTTCCGAGAGACCTCCAAAGAGTTCACTGTTTGCTATGATCTTACGCATTGCCACACTTCTCCTGAAATTCAAACGCTTTAAAAGTATTCGACATGGGCAATACTCTAGCATAGTATAGGGTTGGATATCACCTGTTTTTCTCCACCGGCACATGAAAGTAAAAAAGAACAGCAGCAGAGCTCAATGAACACAACGCGTTACATACTCCATATTGACATGGATGCCTTCTTTGCATCGGTGGAACAGATGGACAACCCCAAACTGGCGGGTCGGCCACTGATTGTTGGTGGTACTCCCGATGGTCGTGGAGTGGTGGCTGCATGCTCTTATGAAGCACGGAAATTCGGGGTTCGCTCTGCACTGCCTGCTGCAAGAGCTATCCGGCTGTGCCCCTATGCAGTTTTTGTCCGCCCGAGAAAAGAGCGCTACAAAGAGGTCTCCCTCCAGATAATGGAGATATTCAGAGAATATTCAGAACGTGTGGAACCCCTGTCACTGGATGAGGCATTTATCGACATCAGTGCCAGCCATCAGAGCCTGGAACAGGCCGCCGACACTGCTGAGACAATTCGCAGCAGAATATTTCATGAGGTGGGCCTCACCTGTTCCGCCGGGGTCTCTTTCAATAAATTCCTGGCAAAGGTTGCCTCAGACATAGAAAAACCTGACGGCCTGACGGTAATCACGAAAGAAGATGCCCCGCAGTTTCTGGCCTCCCTTGCCATTGGCAGGTTCTATGGTGTGGGCAGGGTAACCGAGAAAAAAATGCACTCCCTGGGAATCCACTTCGGCAAAGATCTGCTTCGTTTTGAAAAAAGTGAACTCACGGGTTTTTTCGGAAAGGCCGGTGCCTTTTTCCATGATATTGTACGCGGCATTGACACCCGTCAGGTGGAGTCAAACAGAAGCCGTAAATCCATTGGAACAGAGACAACATTCAATACTGACATTGACAATCTGGACGAAATTCAGGAAATCCTTGAAATTCTGGCTCAAAAGATGGAAAATGCACTCCAGCACAAAGGGTGCGGTGCTGCAACCCTCACTTTGAAAGTCAGGTACCATGATTTCAGAACGGTAACCCGGTCTCAGTCATTTCCAGTCCCTGTCCGCAGCGCCTCAGAGATCATGAAACATATTCCCCGGCTTCTCAAAGCCACGGAAGCCGGGAAAACCAGTGTCCGGCTACTGGGCATAACTCTTTCAAACCTGAGCTGCAGATCACAAAAGATTCCAGTTCAGATTCCACTTCCCTTTTTCTGACCAAGGGGAAAAGTCTGTTTACTTCCAGCTGTACGCTTGCTATTGTTTTTATGACTCCCATCGTAATCTCAGATGTTTTAACCATTATCCAGGTATATAAACAATCACATGACAGATTTAATCCGTTCCATTTATAACATCTTCCGCTGGGTCGGGAAGTTCCTCAGCAGTGTCCGGGTCTTTACCCTGAATATTGCCTTTCTGGCCCTCTTTTTCTTTATAGTCCTGGCCATCATCAACCGAAGCTCCGGCAAGGAAGAACAGGTTGCGGAAAGTGGTGCCCTGCTACTCAGTCTCAGCGGTGATATTGTTGAAGAAAAGCAGAGCAGTGATCCCATAACCATTCTCATCAATGAACAACTGGGATTCAACAACCTTCCCACAGAAACCCTGTTCCAGGATATTCTTGATGCAATTGGGGCTGCTGCAGATGACAGTAATGTGAAATCCATCCTTCTTGATCTCAGCAACATGGGAAGTATTGGCCTCAACCAGCTCCAGGCCATAGGAAAAGCCCTCACGGAATTTAAACGCAGCGGGAAAAAGGTCATTGCGGCTGAAGATTTTTATGAACAGAAGGCCTATTATCTTGCAAGTTTTGCCGACGAAATCTACCTCAATCCCATGGGAGCTGTTGACCTGCACGGTATCGGGACATACAGACTCTACTTCAAGGATGCCATTGATAAGCTGAAAATCAACTATAATATCTTCCGGGTCGGCACCTTTAAATCCGCCCTGGAACCGGTGATGCGTAATTCCATGTCAACCGCTGCAAAATCCCAGAACATGTCATGGCTCAGTGCACTCTGGAAAAACATCAGCAGTGATATCATCCGTGAACGGAAACTCAGCAAAAACAGTATCAGCAGTTATACAGAGAATATAGATCAGATGTTGATCAGTGCAGGTGGAGATACCGCAGAACTTGCCCTTCAGGCCGGACTGGTCGATGGATTGAAAACCCGTGCGGAACTGCGGGAATACCTGACACAGATCAATGGCAGAAACGAAGAGGGCGGTTTCAAACACATTCCATTCAACAACTACCTGGGCAGCATCCCCCGATCCTATTCCGAAGCCCCGGACAGTGAAGGTTCCATAGGTATCATCATTGCCCAGGGTGCAATACTGACCGGTGAACAGCCTGTGGGCTTTATCGGTGGCGATTCCCTTGCCAATCTTGTTCGCAAGGCACGTGAAGATAATGATATAGACGGTCTGGTAATCCGCATTGTGTCCGGTGGAGGATCTGTTTTTGCCTCTGAAATCATCCGGCAGGAGATCCTTGAGTTTAAAAAGAGCGGAAAACCTCTGGTGATTTCCATGGGAGCCGTCGCTGCATCCGGCGGATACTGGATCGCAGCAGATGCTGATGAGATATGGGCCTCTCCGGTGACTCTCACAGGCTCCATCGGGATTTTTGCAGCCATCCCCACCTTTGAAAATTCTCTTTCAGAACTTGGTATTTACAATGACGGGGTAGGCACCACCAGCCTTGCTGCGGCACTGGATATCACCCGGCCACTCTCTCCTCTTCTGAAGAAGGCCATCAACATAAACCTTCGCCATGGCTATGATCAGTTCCTGGATATTGTCTCAAAGGGACGATCCATAGATTCCTTGGAGATGCGAACGGTTGCAGAAGGAAGGGTTTTTGATGGAAAGAAAGCTCTGCAACTGGGACTGGTAGACAAACTGGGCACCCTTGAAGACGCAATTCAGTCAGCTGCGGCACGGGCCCATCTTGAAAACTACAACGCAAGCTATATCCGCCGGCCACTCAGCGTAAAAGAAGAGTTCCTTCAGATACTTTCCCGCTCCATGGTCACAACACTGATCTCAGCAAACATTCCTCCGGCAACCCTGGAAACATTTGCACGACTGCTGCAGCCAGTGAAAGAGATCCTGCTGTTTAATGATCCGAAAGGACTCTATGCCCACTGCCTTATAAATGATATCTCCATCTGATGCTTGGCTCTTTTATCAGAATCGATTATTATTCTCCATCATGAATACAGTATTCACGCCCCCGGACAAAACAGTGTCCGTGAGAAAACCGCTTTTATTTCTTAATTTTCAAACAAGTAACCGAGGTACTATGAAGAACATTGCTCTTTTTCTGTCCTGTCTCCTCGTCTCCTGCTTTCTGGCATCAACCAGCCAGGCGACAGAGACCTTTATTGTTTCCGGCAACCCTAAAGCTCCCCCGGTAACCTGGGAGGAATACAATAAACTGACAGGCATAGGACCTGATCTTGTAACGAATATCCTGTCAGATCTTTCAGTCAACTATGACATACGGGTTGAGGGCAACTGGCAGGAAGTTCAGGATAAGTGCAGGGACGGAAAAGTCGATATGTTAGTTGCAGCATATAAGAATGATGAGCGTGCTGCATATATGGAATACTCCCTGCCCTACCTTCCGCAACCCACTGTCATAGTGGTTGAGAAGGGAAAGGAATTCGCCTTTGGACGCTGGGAGTCACTCATTGGTAAAAAAGGGGTTTCCAACAGAGGGGAGAGCTATGGCCAGGAATTCGACTCCTTTATCAAAGAGAAGCTTGATGTTCAGTTCATTGCATTCGAACGTGCAATCGAACTCCTGAACCGGGGTGAAGCCGATTATCTTATTGTGGATCTCTACACGGCACTCATCTATGCACGACTCCTGCGCGGAGAAGATGCCATCACCATCCTTGAACCTCCGGTGACAACCCAGACATTCCACATCACCATAGCAAAAGACTCGGCAATGGTGGTCCAGATGCCAGCCATCAATAAAAAACTGTACCGCCTTGTCAAGGACGGTACAGTTGAAAAACTCTTTTACAAACATTTTGAAAACTGGAAGAAACTCATAGACAAACGTTCTCACTACTTCAGCAGAGACTCCAGCACCCGTGACAAGGAACATCAGGACTACCTCAAGAGC
>JAMOMO010000466.1 GCA_027067035.1 Desulfobulbaceae bacterium | reverse complement strand
CAGCAGTCCGGCGCCGGTTGCAACCTGTGTGGTCATAAGGGCAAGTACGGCAACCGGACCTGCGGAAAGCGCTGATCCCGCATTGAAGCCAAACCAGCCGAACCAGAGAAGACCGGCACCGAGAACGGTGAGCGGCAGGGAATGGGGATGCATGGCATCGCGTCCATAACCTTTTCTTTTTCCGAGCATGAGACAGGCCACAAGGGCTGCTGCACCAGAATTGATATGAATGACGGTACCGCCTGCAAAGTCGAGCGCACCCATCTCACCGAGCCAGCCGCCCTGTCCCCATACCCAGTGGCAGATCGGGAAGTAGACAAAGGTTGACCAGAAGACGATAAAGAGCAGATAGGCCGAAAACTTCATTCGCTCTGCAATGGCGCCTGTGATAAGTGCCGGGGTGATGATGGCAAACATCAGCTGAAAGGCACAGAAAAGCAGATCCGGAATGGTATCCGAATAGGGTCCGGGGGTCAGACCCACATTTTTAAGTCCTGCAAAATCAAGATTCCCCACAAAACTTCCGATATCAGGTCCAAAGGCCAGTGAGTATCCATACAATACCCAGATAACTGTGATCACACCGAGGCAGACAAAACTCTGCATGGTGGTGGACAGCACATTTTTACTGCGTACCAGTCCACTGTAAAACAGCGCCAGTCCTGGCGTCATCAACATTACCATTGCCGTAGCAACAAGCATAAAAGCGGTATCTCCACTGTTCATTCCCTACTCCATTGTTTTTTTGGTTAACATAAACAGATTGAAGATACTGATACTTGCAGCAGAGGCGGGTTTGACATTCCCGCCTCCGCTCCAGCCACCGTCCCTTCAATCACACTAATTATTATACGCGGTCTCTGAATGTTCGGTATAATCAAGACCTGCAACTTCAGCCTCTTCATTCACCCGAAGCCCCATGGTTCCATGAACAAGCTTCAGCAGAATCCAGCTCACAACCAGGGTATAAGAGCCGACAACAGCCACTCCGAAGGCCTGTTTTCCGAGCTGAGCCGCATTTCCGGCAAGAAGTCCGTCAACACCGCCAGGATTCACGGCAGTGGAGGCAAAAATGCCAAGACAGATGGTACCAATGGCACCACCAACCCCATGGATTCCAACAACATCGAGGGAATCATCAAGCTTGAGCCTGGTTTTCAGATTCACCGCTGCAAAACAGAGCATACCGGCAAGACATCCTATGATTATGGCTGAATTGGGTCCCACAAAACCCGCCGCCGGGGTGATGGTCGCAAGCCCTGCAATGGCACCGGATGCCGCCCCGAGGGTTGTTGCCCTGCCAAGGGTAAACCATTCCATGACCACCCACATCAGCATTCCGGCCATACCACCAAGGTGGGTCGCCACAAATGCGGTGACCGCAACCTCGTCGGCGGCAAGAGCTGATCCGCCATTAAAGCCAAACCAGCCGAACCAGAGAAGACCTGTACCGAGAAAGGTCATGGGCAGGCTGTGTGGAATATAACTCTGCTTTCCATAGCCGCGCCGCGGCCCTATCACTAATATTGCAGCAAGGGCGGCAGCACCGCAGGTCACATGGACAACCAGACCTCCGGCAAAATCCATCACACCCATATTTCCAAGCCATCCTCCCTTTCCCCATACCCAGTGACAGACCGGATTATAGACAAAGACCGCCCACAGCAGCGCAAAGATCAGGAAGGGGACAAAACGAACCCGTTCCGCAAAGGCGCCGGTGATCAGTGCCGGGGTGATGATGGCGAACATACACTGGTACACCATGAAGAGTATCTGCGGGATTGTTGTTGCGTAATCCGGGCTCGGTGCCGTTGTCACACCATTCAAGGCAAACCATGACAGGTCACCTATGACACCTGCAACGTCAGGCCCGAAAGACATCGAGTATCCGAGATACACCCACTCAACAGATATCAGGGCGATCATAAAGAAACTCTGCATCATGGTACCAAGCACGTTCTTGCTTCGAACCATTCCGGCATAAAAAAGGGCAAGCCCCGGTGTCATAAGCAACACCAGTCCCGCCGCCGCCATGATAAAGGCGGTATCCGCAGCACTAATCATTTTTTCCTCCTTGGATAAAACAGCCGGCGCCTCAAAAAAAAACAACCGGCAGAAAATAAATCACAGGTCCGGGTCTCCCAATCCAGCCTGCAATTTCCGATAACTCCTTTTGAATTCAACCCCCATTATGCGGCACTCTCCTCAGTATGTGCCATGAAGACAGAAAACTGCATACTACATACAACAGTCATGCCAGAACAGCATAGATATCATATCTTTCCGGTATTACACATGTTTCCTGGCAAAATACCCCAATATAAGCCCCCTGAGCACCCGATACTTTACTACATTTATGTAATAAACGGCCTTCGGTTTTCCAATTTTGTTACTTTTGTGCACTTTTTTGAAACATGATGAAGGGGGAACAGCTCTTGTGAAAGCAGGGGGAATGGATTATCTTTTTTCTGTCCGCAGACTGCGCACAATTCGCCTACCCATCCATTTTGCAAGAAAGATATCATGAATATAAACAAGACCCGCTACCGTACCATCTGGCCTGCCAGAGAAGAGAAGAACTGCATCAGGATCATTGATCAGAGACACCTTCCCCACAACTTTGTCATCGAAGAACTGCGCACAGTTGACGATGCGGTGGCGGCGATCCGGGACATGCACGTTCGGGGAGCCGGGCTCATCGGAGCCACAGCGGGTTTTGGAATGCACCTGGCAGCAGCAGGGGCCGAACCCGGCAGACTGGATGCCGCCCTGAAGGATGGAGCTGAAAAGCTCGACAGGAGCCGGCCCACGGCCAGAAATCTCAAATGGGCGGTGGACCGGGTACTTACTGCCGTGCAGGATACGGCGGACGAGGAGAAGCAGAAACGGATAATCTTTGAAACCGCCTGTGAGATAGCAGATGAGGATGCCGCCTTCTGCAAGGCACTCGGCCGGCACGGCCTTGACATCATCAGGGAGCTCAGCGAGAAAAAAGGCGGCAAAACCGTGAATATCCTCACCCACTGCAACGCCGGCTGGCTGGCATTTGTGGATTACGGCTCCGCCACCGCGCCCATCTATGCAGCCCGTGACGCCGGGATCGACATTCATGTCTGGGTGGATGAGACCCGCCCCTGGAACCAGGGGGCAAAGCTCACCGCCTGGGAACTGCAGCAGGAAGAGATTCCCTGCACCCTGATCACCGACAATGCAGGCGGTCATCTCATGCAGCAGGGAATGGTGGACATGGTGATTGTGGGTACGGACAGAACCACCCACACAGGAGATGTGGCCAATAAAATAGGGACCTACCTCAAGGCACTGGCGGCCCGGGACAATGAAATCCCCTTTTACGTTGCCCTGCCCTCATCCACCTTTGACTGGGAGATGGATTCCGGACAGGAGATCCCCATTGAGGAACGTGCAGGTGATGAGGTGACCGCCATAAGCGGCATGACAGAAGGGGGGACGGTGGAGACCGTGCAGCTCACGGCACCCGGAACAAAGGCCTTAAACTACAGCTTTGACATTACGCCTGCCCGCCTGGTGACAGGTCTTATCACCGAACGCGGCATCACTGCCGCCAGCCGTGAGGCAATACACAGGCTCTTTCCGGAAAAATAGAGGGTCAGCAGAAATTACTCCTTGCGGCCATAATCGTCCTCAAACCTGACGATGTCATCTTCGCCAAGGTAACTGCCGTTCTGCACCTCAATGAGTTCAAGCTCAAGCACACCCGGATTTTCAAGGCGATGCCTCACTCCGGCAGGAATATAGGTTGACTGGTTTTCATAGAGAAGAAAAACCTCGTCACCATTGGTGATACGTGCCGTACCCGAGACAAGCACCCAGTGTTCATGGCGGTGATGGTGCATCTGCAGGGAGAGTTTCGCCCCCGGATTCACCGTAATCCTCTTAATCTGATAGCGGGCATGTTCCTCAAGCACGGTGTAGCTTCCCCAGGGCCTGTGAACCGTGCGGTGCAGCCGGAACTCACTCCGCCGCCCCGTCTTTAATTTACTGACGATCTTTTTGACATCCTGGGAACGGGCCAGGGGGGCAACCAGCACCGCGTCAGCAGTCTCAACAACCAGCATATCGGAGAGCCCCACCGTTGCCACCAGGGTGTCCTCTGAACGGATCAGGCAGTTCCTGGTATCTTCAAGCAGCACATCACCCTGCACCACATTGCCGTCATCATCCTTTTCGGAGACCTCCCACAGGGCATGCCAGGAGCCGATATCACTCCAGTCAAGATCGGCAGCAACCATGGCTGCCTTATCGGTTTTTTCCATGAGGGCATAATCGATGGAATCACTGGGACACCTCAGCATGGCGTTCTCGTCCAGCCGGAAAAAACTCCCGTCCCGTTTGCCAAGCAGCACCGACTCTCTCATGCAGGAGAGCATCTCCGGGGCAAGCCGCTCCATTTCCTCCCGAAAAGTCTTCACGGAAAAGGCAAACATACCGCTGTTCCAGAAATAATTTCCCTTCTCAAGATAGTTTCTGGCCGTCTCAAAATCAGGTTTTTCACGAAAGGAGAGCACAGCACTTCCCTCGCCCTGTTCAATATAGCCATATCCGGTTTCAGGATGCTGCGGCTCTATCCCGAAGGTGACTATCTTCCCCTCTGCAGCCAGTTCGGCAGCAGCGGCAACCACCTCCTGAAAGGCCTCTTTTTTGAGGATCAGGTGATCGGCGGGAAGTACAAGGAGAATGGTGTCTTCCGACTGTTCGACGGCAATATATTCAACGGCGCCGCAGACAGCGGGTGCGGTGTTGCGGCCTACGGGTTCCAGAAGGATGGTATACCCCTCAAGGCCCAGTCCATCCACCTGACGACGGGTGATAAAGCGGTGTTCCTCCCCCACCACCAGAAGAGGCGGCAGCACCTCGGCAAGCTGACCCACCCGGAGGACAGTGGTCTGCAGCAGGGAGGTCTCGTCTATGAGCTGCAGCAGCTGTTTGGGATACAGTTCACGGGAAAGGGGCCAAAGCCTGGAACCGGTGCCACCGGCCAGGATAACGGGTTGTATCTTCTGCATGCTCACTCTTCCTTGTCAGTCTCTGATGATAGCCAGAAGTTCATCGGTTTTTTCTTTCAGCAGCTTACGGTCGCCACGACTTTCCACATTGAGGCGCAGCAATGGCTCGGTGTTCGATTTTCTCACATTAAAACGAAAATCAGCAAAAGACACGGAAAGACCGTCGGTAAAGTCTTTTTCCCCGTCTTTGTAGCGCTCTTCGATAACAGCCATCACCTGATCAGGCTCCGCCACCACACTGTTTATCTCGCCGGAAACAGGATAGGCCGCCATATATTCCGCAACCAGAGAGGAGAGCGGAACCTTTTTCCGGCTGAGCAGGGAGGCAACCAGCAGCCAGGGTATCATTCCTGAATCGCAATAACCGAAACTCCTGAAATAGTGATGGGCCGACATCTCTCCGCCGTAA